>PMIZ01000189.1 GCA_003157225.1 Actinomycetota bacterium
CAGCGGCATCCGGTGGATGCAGACATTGAGAAAGCTGCCGACGATGCTGCCGAAGAGGAACGCAGCGAAAAGAATCATGGGAGATCACTCCTTGCCTGTGGTGAGAGTGCCCATGAAGATTAAGGACTCTTCATCCTGGAGGCTTCTTGCAGGCGCCTGATCAGACGTTCGGTTTCGGCGCGCTCGCTCGGGTCTTGTGTGAGAGTCGCCACCTCCCGCCATAGGTCCAGGCTGTCCTGCGCTCGTCCCTCTCGTTCTCGCACTTGGGCGAGGAGGCGAATGGCCGAGAGACGATCCGGCTGGATTTCACGGCAGCGCTGGAGCGCCAGCGCAGCGGCGCCATAGTCACCTTGGGTGACGAAGATCCTTCCGAGCCCTTCATAGGCGGGAGCCAGATTCGGCTCCAGAGCGAGGACTTGACGGAAGGTTTGAGCCGCTTCGTCCAGGTCTCCATCCTCCTCTTGCGCACGTGCGAGCAAGAAGTGTAAGTGCAGGGATGTAGGGAACCGCTGCAGACCGGCACGTGCGACGCCGATCGCCGCCTTGGGTTCATGTACCAAGAGATGAGCCTGGACACGCAGCGCGTAATACTCGTGATACTGCGCTGCAGCCGGTGCGATCTTGTCGAAGAGTTGGAAACCGGCGGCGGGATTTCCCGTGGTCACGTACGCAAGCGCCAAGGAGATCTGGGGTCTGGCCTCACGAGGATTCAGCCGCTGGGCCGTTTCAAGTTCAGGGATTGCCTGGTCTAGCTCGGCGAGGTAGAGATAGGTCATTCCGAGGTTGGCATGCGGCATCGGTGAGGCTGGAAAGTCTTCGATCATCCGGGAAAAGAGATTGACGTCGTTTTTCCATACCTGCATGTACTGCGCTGTGACGGCTGTGCAGAAGAGAACCAGCATGCCCGTGGTTATCCCAAGAACAAGGAGCCTGCGCCTCTTACTATGCCGTCCCGCGAGCCGACTGACGGCTCGATCGAGGAGCACAACACTCAGGATCATGATACCGACCGAAGGGCCGTAGAGATATCGGTCCGCTAGTCCCATCTGTCTTGGCGAGATGGCCATGAGATCCAGAAAAGGCGCGATCGAAAGGAGATACCAACCTATCCCAAAGGACGCACCCGGGAGGTGACGCCAAGAAACCACACCCACCAGAACGATTCCGACGAAGAGTATGGCACCCAGCATTGGCCACGGCTCGAAGAAGGAGTCAACGCGATGGAGGTCATAGAAAGGTCTCATGTGCACCGGGAATAGCAGGAGAAAGAGATAACGGGCGAAGGTCTCCAAGCTGCCCGGCAGTCGATGAAGAAGCACTTCTGGAGAAAACGGGGCAGTGTCGTATGTTTGGAGGGGGCGGGACAGAAACACCAGGTGTGCCACAGCCATGATCCAGAAAGGGACGGTTCGAGCCAGGGCGCCCAAGGACGCTGTACCACGCGAGGCGTTGATCCGCGGACCCAGGCACTCTAAGAGAAGAAACATCGCGGGGAGCACCACTGCAGCCTCTTTAAATGCGAGACCGGCTGCCATTGTCGCCATCGCCCCCGCATACAGGCCAGCCCGGTGATATCCCTGGGTGCGCAGCGACGCGTGATACAGCAGCATGGCGGTAGCCATCCACACAGAAACCCAGAGGTCGCCGCGCGCCGCGATCCATGTGACGGCTTCCACATGCGTGGGATGAACCGCGAACAAGAGCGCCGCTGCGATAGCGAGATCCTCGCGGCTGAGGATGGCTCTGACGAGGTGGTAGACCAGGAACACCATGAGGCCGTAGAGCAACACATTGGTCAAGTGGAACCCTAGCGGATTATTGCCCCACACCGCGAAGTCCACTGCGAAGGAGATCATGACACCCGGACGATAAAGGTTCCCGTAAAAGGCACCGAAACTCAACTGGTCGGCTGTCATACTGATCCATGTGGGCAGGTCGGCAAGACGGCGGATATGTTGGTTGAGCACGATCAGTGCAAGGTCATCCCACACGAATCCATAACGGAGGGTGCCCGCGTATAGCGCGATTGCCAAGAGACCGATCAACCACGGTGTCCTCGCCTTTTCTTCGGAACCTAGCATCCGTTCCGCGAGTGGCGGCGGATTCTCTGAATCTAAGAAGTCTGGATGCACGCCTGTCTCCCGGGAATGTCCCTGTAAGATAGATCTTATCGGTCCGATGCCTTCCTCGCCCGGAAGATCATCTCGCAGAAGCCCACGTACTGCAGATTCCGGATCGTGAACCCGTGGGTCAGCATGCGCTGGATCAGGGTGGCACGGGTGTAGTGGGTGATGTGCTCGTGGGCGTATGCGCCCGGCAGAACCTTCCCGTAGATCCACTCCAGGATCCACCAGAGCCGCCGGCCATAGTCGGGTGTGCCGAGGATGAGAGTTCCACCGGGACGGAGGACTCGTGTCAGTTCCTGGAAGACCTGCGGGTGGTCCGGGATGTGCTCGATTACCTCGGAGCAGATCACGACGTCGAAGCGCTCGGTGAGAAACGGCAGCACGAAGACAGTGGCTTGCACGAGATGCCGATGCCGATCCCGGAGGAAGCGGAGCTTCGGCAGGAGGATGTCCATTCCGACGGCGTCGGGCAGGTCCTGGATGATCCGGCCGGACCCGCAGCCGATATCCAGGACGGAGCCGCGGTCGCTGGAGCCGGCAGCCTTGACGAAGCCGAGAATGATCCGATGCCGCGCCCGCTGCCAGTACCGTTGGAGCGGGATGGGACTGTCAAAGGCGCGGTGGTCGTA
>PMIZ01000080.1 GCA_003157225.1 Actinomycetota bacterium
GCTCTTCATCATCGCCGCGGCCTCGAGTATCGGGCTCATCGCGACGCATCAGGGCTTGGCCGACCAAGTCGCCAAGTTCGCCATTGGGCTCACGTCCAATTGGATCCTGTTCACCTTCCTCGTGATCGCGCTGGTGGTCTTCCTTGGGTGCTTCATGGAAGACCTGTCGATCCTTATCATCCTCGGCCCAATCCTGCTGCCGGTTGCCGTGAGCCTCGGGATGGATCCAGTGCATTTTGGCGTGGTGTTCGTCTATGTAACGCAACTGGGGATGATCACGCCGCCGGTCGGGGTCATCATGTACGTGGTCTGCGCGTACGCGGAGATCTCCATGGCGGAATTCACCAAGGAGAGCATTCCCTTTACCACGGCGCTACTTTGTGTTGCGGTGGTGATCACACTCATTCCGGTCTTGGTGTTGTTCGTGCCCAACCTGTTCTTGGGACGTTGACGTCGCCGAGTCGTGGCTGAAGGCAAACAAACGCGCGGCGAGTAGAAGCAATTCCGCGGAAAGAGAGGAAAATCATGGGTACTCGCGAGGCAGCAGCAGAACGGATCCTGGCTACCTACAAGTCGCGGACCAAGCGGTCCGGGGAGTGGTTTGAGCGAGCGGGGCACACGCTGGAGGGGGGCACCACCCGGACCAGCGTGTTCCACCCCCCATATCCCTGCTACGTCGCGGAGGGTCAGGGTTGCCGCTTTACAGACCTCGACGGCAACGTCCGGATCGATTTTCTTAACAACTTCACCTCCCTGATGCACGGGCACGCCTACCCGCCGATCGTGGAGGCGGTGACCCGGCAGATGGCAAAAGGATCGGCCTATGCCGCGCCAAG
Source organism: Actinomycetota bacterium (assembly GCA_003157225.1). The sequence goes on from PMIZ01000080.1 coordinate 837, forward strand.
CGAGTTGGAGGTGGAGCTCGCCGAGATGATCCAGAGACGCATCCCGAGCGTGGAGCGCCTCCGCTTCACGAGTTCTGGATCGGAAGCAGTGATGTTCGCGCTCCGGCTGGCGCGGGCGTTCACGGGGCGCCGGAAGATCGCCAAGTTTGAAGGGGGCTTTCACGGCTCGCACGAGCTCGCGCAAGTCAGCGTGGGTCCGTCGCTCGAGAAGGCAGGGCCGGCTGAAAATCCCCACAGCATACCGGATTCCGCCGGTATTCCACAGGATTGGGCAGACGACGTGATCATCATGCCGTTCAACGACGCCGCGGCCGTTGACCGCATCCTGGATAAGCATCGGAGCACCGTCGCTGCCCTTATTGTGGAACCGATCATCGGAGCTGGTGGTGTGATTGCCCCCCGTCCCGGATTTCTTCAAGCGCTCCGAGGTCTTACGAGCGCGCGCGGCATGCTCTTGATCTTCGATGAGATCATCTCGTTGCGCGTTTCCCTCGGTGGCGTGCAGGCTCTGTACAATGTCCGGCCCGACCTCACCACCCTTGGCAAGATCATCAGNNGGCGGGCCGACATCATGGCTCTGCTGGACCCTCGTTCGGGGGCGCCGGCCATCTCTCAAAGCGGAACCTTCAATGCTGCGGTCATTTGTTGTGCCGCAGGGGTGGCTGGCTACGGGGCCATCACGCCTGCCGTCCAGGCGCATATCGATAGTCTCGGCGAGCGGCTTCGCGCTGGGGCGACCGCCCTGTTCCAGCGCCTCAAGATCCCCGCGCAGATGGTCGGGGTGGGCTCGCTGTTCAACATTCATTTCACAGATGAGCCGATCGTGGACTATCGGTCTGTCGTACGCGGGGACCGGAAGGTCGGCTCGCTCCTGGCCCTTGCGCTGATGAACCGAGGAGTTTTCATCGCCCCACGCGGGATGGGATGCACGTCGTCCGTGATGACCCAGAAAGAGATCGACGCGTTCCTCACCGCACTGGAGGGGGCATTGGTGGAGGTCTTGGAACTCGTGCGATGAGATCGCAGCAAACCATCCTCTTGTGGGACGGGTTATCCCGACAGAGGCCTGCTGCTGGCGCTGACGGTGTAACCTGAGCGGTCGGTTTGCGAGGAAAGGAGGCGCTGGGCCAGATCGGGTTTGTTCGGATACCAACCCTGGTGGAGAAGGAGGAACGGAAGATGAAAAGGAGTATCAGCATTTTGATAGCCGCAACCCTTTTTCTGACCTGTGGAGTCGCGCAATCAGCAGAGGACAAGATCATCTTCGCCATTGCGGGCCCCATGACCGGGGACAGCGCCGCAGTAGGCATGCAGATGAGGTACGGCGCCAATATCGCCGTCGACGAGATCAATGCCGCCGGTGGTGTCAAAGGTAAAAAACTCGAGTACATCGTGGGCGATGACATGGCCAACCCGAACCAGGCGACCATCGTTGCGCAGAAATTCGCGGCTGACAAAAGTCTTCTCTTCATCCTGGGACACGACAATTCGGGATGTAGCATTTCGGCGCTCCCCACCTACCAGAAGGCTGGCCTTCCGGTGGTCTCGCCCACCAATACGAATCCCAAAGTCACCACCCTGGGCTTCAAGAACTATATGCGGATCATCGCCAATGACAATTTGATCGTGGAGCAGCAGGTGCTCTTGGCGGTAAAGGAGTTGGGCTTCAAGAAGCCGGCGCTGATCTGGGAGAATACTGATTACGGGAAAGGGGAGCGCGAGGTGGCCTTCCGGAAACTCAAGGAGCTGGGGATTACCCCCGTCGGCGACGAGTCCTTTGTGCCGGAAATGGATCGCGATTTCTCCGCCCAGGCGACCAAGTTCAAGGGTGCCGGCGCCGACGTAGTTTTGTTCATGGGGCAGTACACGTCCGGAGGTCTCTTCATCAAACAAGCCAAGAACCTTGGCCTCACCGCGCAGGTAGTCGGCAGCAACGTCGCGAACCCGAAACTCATTGAAATCGCTGGTCCAGCGTCGGAAGGAGTCTATCTCATGTCCGCCTTTGATCCCTATGACGAGCGCCCGGCGCAGGCGGATTTCATCAAGAAGTACATGAGCCGGTACAAGGAGAGACCGGGGGAGTGGGGCGCCCACTCGTATGATGTCGTCTACTTGGCGAAGAAGGCCTACGAAATGGGCGGGCCCGATCGCCCGTCGTTCATCAAGAAGATGCACGAGATCAAGGCCTTTCCGGGGATCACCGGGACCATTCAGTTTGATGCGAACGGAGACGTGGCTGGGAAACACGTAATGGTGCTCGTAGTGAAGGACGGCAAATTCAAGGGTTACGTCCCGAAGAAGTATTAGTGGCTCCTGTCTGACGGCGGCGGGCAGATGCCCGCCGCCGGACCATCTGCTAAGACGAGGTGGACGGATGTTNNACGCCCTCATCGCCATCGGCTATAACATGGTCTATGGCATTCTCGAACTCCTGAATTTCGCCCATGGAGATGTCTATGCCGTCGGGTGTTTCATCGTTCTCACGCTTATCGCTGCCAAGCAGAATCTGTTCGTGGCCATCTTCGGCGGGATGGCCGCCGGGTTCGTCCTGAACCTAATCGTCGAGCGGTTCGCCTAC
>PMIZ01000496.1 GCA_003157225.1 Actinomycetota bacterium
CCTCTTCTCCAAGGGCATTGGCGACAAGAAGGTCTACGTCAACATCGGAACCCCGTGAAGCAAGCAAGTGAAGATGAGATCCGAAGCGTCTCCGGCTAAGGTCGTCTTCTTGCCCCTCCAGGCGACGACGGCAAGTCTTGGTGACGGCCAGAAAGCTATGATGAGGTTCGGTCGCCTGCCCGATTGCTGAACCGTCATCGCTATGGCCCAACTGATGATCGTGATCGATGTGACGATCGTGAATGTCTCCCTTCGCGTCTCTCGGCGCAGGGCAACAACGGGACCGAGGTACTCGGTCCCGTTGTTGCCCTCACGACCGGCCCGGGTCTCACGTTTCCCGCGAACAACCTGACCGCTCTCGCGGGCGTAGGCGGCGCGATACAGATGCGCGACCATCCCACCACGGTCGGCTTTGCGCGCGGACTCGAGGTCGCCGCTGGCATCGCCACGCTGGCGATCGCGGTCGTCATCGTGGCGATGCGGCCGCGCCGAACGTCTACCCTTCACCGGCGTCGAGGGTAGGGCCGAGACGGCCGCCGAGATCGGGGGGTTCAGACCTGGTGAGACAGGCGTGTGACCTCATCACGCAGGTTCACAAGTTGTCCACCTAGGTCCACCTCAGTTATCGAAACGGGTCTCCGGCTGCATCTATACGTAGTCGTTGGAGCCGATCACGATGTTCTGGTTGCTGATGGCGGTTGCCTCGCTCGTCAGCCATGGAAGCAGCGTCCCCAGATCGATCATCCCGTTGTTGCGGTACAGGAAGGCGTGGACCAACGGCGCTGTGGACGGCGACGTGTTCCTTGCCGTGCCCACTACGTGACCGGCGTTGTTGATGCCCATGGCCCCGCTACCCGAGCCCCCCACGGCCTTGCAGCTCCAGTTCTTGCCCCAGACCTTGCTCCACACCACGGCGTGGCCGTCCCCATTGGAGTCCACCGCGACACCGGCGATGTCTCCCCGCTCGTTGATCGAGTTGGCGATGCTACGTGGCTGGGCGAGAGGGAGACCGGGAAGCACGACAACGCCCCCAATCGACCATTCGACCGCGGCGGTTGTGCCGTCGGTCAGTACCGCCATCCCGACAATTTGGCCCGAGTCGTTGACGTCGTATGCCGTGCTCCAATCCCAGCCCGGTAGATGCGGCAGCTCCGTCATCGTCCCCGCGTGCCAGGCGAAGGCCCAGGTGTGGCCGTCAGTCATTTTCGCGTCGCCCACCACGAGGTCATAGTTGTTGATGGCGTTGGCAACGCTGTAGGCGTCCCCGGCGCGGAGCAGGGTGACCTTCTTCAGGTCGTTCACGGTGGAGTGCTGCAACGCCCAGTTAAAGGCGCTCGGCAGGTGTGAAAACCCTGGGTGGCCGTTCGTAAAGAGTACGGCAACAGGCTTGTTGTAAGCTACGTCGGCCGCGCCGACGGCGTGTCCGGCATCGTTGACTCCTGAGGCGCTACTCGTGTTCAGACCCAGCGTGCCGAGCTCCGTGACAGTCCCGTTGTGCCACACGAGGGCACGCTCGACTGGGGGGGTCGTCCCCACGCCATAGCCGACGACGTAGGAACCCTCGGGACTGATGCCCAATGGCGCGACGTTGGGCAGGTCCGCGGTGCCTTCAAGAGCGGTGAACGTGCCGTTTTGCCAGGTCCACCCTGGCCCGGCGGCGAAGGCAGGGGTCGCTAGCACCAGAAAGGCGACCGCGACGATGAACACGACACATATGAGTAACCGGCCTCTTCTCCCTGCCATGACTCCTCCTCCGTTGGCGACGCTCAGCGTCGATTCAATCAGTGTAGTCTGACCACGCCAACGGAGCAACACGTCTTTCGCCCTCGCGACCCCGCAATCTGACGTCGAAGCAGTCGCGACCGCGGTTCTCACCGCCGGGCCTCCAGCTTCCCTACGGCTCGTACCCGGGATGGAAGTCCGTCTTGAGCGATGCCACCCGCCACTGACCGGAACTCTGCTTGACCATCTGCGCCGCGTAGTCTTCCTTGAACTCGCTTCGGTAGTATTTCCAGGTGCCCTCGGGACTCAAGTTCTCCCATGTGTCCCGCGTTGTGACGACGCTTGCCGCCGTTACCTTGGAGCCGGAAGCATCGAAGACCACGAACCGGTAGTCGATCTCTGTGACGCCAGCGACATCGCGGGCGGTCATGGCCCTATAAAATGCACCCTTCACCGTGTCTGCCTGGCCGTCGGCGGTCCGTAGTCCGATGACCGACAGCGGGATGGTGCAAAGGAGGGGCAAGAGAAGCACGATTGCGGCCCGCTTCCACTTGCGCCAGCCTAAGAGGGCAAGACCGGCAACTAGATACACGACCACACCAGCAAACACCGGGCTCGGAGAAACCCCGCGAAGCGCGAGGGGAAGGAAGTAAATCAGGGTCACGGCGCGGAGCGCGAACACCAGAAGAGGAGCGAAGATCGAGTGCAAAAGGGCGTCTGCGACTGCCGGGACGGCACCATCGAGATAGCAGCCGAGAAAGACGATCAACAGTAGGGGGGAGACCGCCACCGACCAGAAGGCGAGACGACGGGTGAGAGGCTTGCTCGGCGCGTGCACACGGGGCCAATGGTCGGGACTGTAGCTTCGCGGCTCCGCCGCGAAGATCGTGTAGGCTCCGCCGTTTCTGCCGCGTCTGGCAGGCACTGTTCCCCCCAATGTCCGCTCGAACGGACCTCACCGATGCCTTCGCACACTGGTGCCAGCAGAGCTAGACGATAGCACTTGCGACCCGCCAGACGAAGCGGCGTGGATCCGTCTGAATGCTCACGCAACCACGAAGTCCTCGGACTTGAAGTTGCTGTAGTACCTGCCATCCGTGGCGGTGAACCTGAGCACGCAATAGTCAGGGTCTGTCACACCCTGCGGGTAGTACATCTCATCCCCGGGCCTCCAGATCAGTTCTCTCGTCCCGCTGTCCTGCATGACTTCCATGCTGCCCCTGAGCATGACGCCTTTGTAGAAGCGCCTGTCGAAGAAGTAGACGCATGCCTTCGGATTGCTCATGTATTGTGCGACTCGCATCGAGGAAGCGTTGGTCGAGAAGTAGATGACTCTGATGCCTTCGCGCTCTCTCGGCGGGAGCATGGCCTTCGAATTCGGGAATCCATCTCCATCCACGGAGCCGACGATGGCAACGTTCGCTTTGTCAATCAGGTTGCCTACTGTCTTGGCCGCGTCTCTCACGTCGTTTCTCCCTGATTACTCCTCCAGACGGCGTGGGGTGCATGGACCTCTGGCTCGCTGCGCCGCAATCCCCATCATAGCTGTCGGGTCGGACGGCTCGGTGAGGCGACGTATGGCGGAGAATGATTCAGGCAGGGAGTCGCTTCTGCTACACCACTAACCCCGTCTGCAACATGGAGCCGCTGGCTTGGCGTAGCGCGGTGGAGAAGACCATGCGGCCGGAAGATTTCAACACCGTCTATGAGATGCTCTTGGCTGAGGAATGTCATGAGCTTCTAGGGTGACTCCCTGTCGCGGCTCCGAACGGGGGAGAGGCGGTGATTCGATGAGGGCCGGGGCGAAGCGCGTGCATCGCAATGATGCGCCCAGCGTGAAGAATCGAGGTTCAGTGACGCCCCGACTCTGGGGAGGCCCGCATGACCGGTGGGTGAGACTCACCGTGGCGGGTATCCTGCTCGGCTTCCTCGTGGTGCAGCTAGCCTTCCTAGCCGGTCGGCACGCGGCTCCCTTCTCCGACATGACGGACTACGACCAGCGCGCCCTTCTGCTGCTCCACCAGCACACCTTTCNNCTACGGTCTCGCGGGTTACCACTGGTGGGCTGCTTACGTGGTGCAGTCGCTCTTGAGCACCGCCACCCTTCTAGGAATCTATCTGCTAGCGGGCCAACTCTTCTCACGGAAGGTCGCTATGACCGGCCTGGTTCTGGCTGCGTGCTATCTGCCCTTCATCGCATATGCCCACGTACTCATGTCGGAGACGCTCTTCATGACCTTCCTGGTCTTCTCCGCCTACGCATTTGCGCGAGGAGTTCTGAGGAGTTCACGGCTTTGGCTATGCCTCTCCGGGATTCTCTGCGGGCTCGCCGCTCTTACCCGGTCGGAGGCCCTCCTCCTGCCCGTGGTCCTCCTCCTTTGGATTGCTCTCTCCCGGGGACGGTGGCTGGTCTTCCGGCGGCTGAAGTCTGGGCTGGTGCTCTTTGTTCTCGCCATGGCGCTGGTGCTCGCTCCCTGGACGATTCACAACTACCTGGACCAGAAGCAGTTCATCCCCGGGGACACCGTGGGCGGGCTGAATCTGCTGATCGGCAACCACCCCGGCGCCGACGGTACGTTTGATGACGCGCCGGTGTGGTCGAACCCGGCGGTCACGGCGGCGGTCTCACAAGGCAAGCGCGAAGCTGCCCTTGATGACGTCTTTCGCGACCAGGCGCTTTCCTGGATCTCGTCTCACCCGGGTCGCTTTCTCTCCCTGACCGGCTGGCGGATGCTGCTCTTTCTGAGCAGGGTCAACGATTGGTTGGTGGACGGAATCGGATCGGACACGCTGGATACGCTTTCAGGCTTCCAGCGCGACTACACCTGGGCTCTCCTGTTCTTTGCTGTCGCGGGTGGGTTTGCCGGCCTGAGACAAGGACGCCGGACCTTGCTGCCGTTGCTGTGTTTCTTCTACTTCCTGGGTGGTATCTCCGTCTTCTACTTTCAGACCCGATATCGCCTTCCGGCCATGCCCTTCGTGCTTGTGCTGGCTGCCTACGGGTTGAGCGCGACCGGGGGCTCTCTCGAGCGGCTGATCCGCTGGCGCAGGTCAAGGCGGGACAACGCGAGTTCCTGATGTCTGTACCGCCCTACGTGAGCTCGGCAGACCCCATCGCAACCGGAGACGCGCTGAATCCTTTGACTATCAGCCACACCGCGAGGGCTATCTCATTCACGCTCCGTCTTCGGGCACGANNGAGCCCGCGCTTGACGAGTGAAGACCGCAAGATGGAGATGAACACGCCCTCCTCCGGGACCTGAACACAGCAGGGGAGACTCAGCAGCCGTTCCACCTCGCCGCCTTCGTAGCCCACACAAGTGCGGTCGACACCGCAGCTTGGACTACCGTCCACTCCCCAGACCCCGACCACCTCGCACCCGTCGGCCACCAGAGCCGTCAGGGTATCGACGATGGGCTCCACGAGCTTTTGGCACAGGCGCCGATAGGCCGGTATATCGTACTGC
>PMIZ01000051.1 GCA_003157225.1 Actinomycetota bacterium
AGCAGCAACTGACGTTCGCCGGCGGCGCTCCTGCCGGGGCTCCTCCCGCTAGCGCTCCTGCCGGGGCTCCTCCCGCTAGCGCTCCCGCCGGGGCTCCTCCCGCTAGCGCTCCCGCCAGCAACTGGGTATCCGTCGAAGTAGTCGATGCGAATACCGTTCGGGTCAATTTCAACACCTGGGATAACACTATTCCCGCCCAGTTCGGCGACGCCCAGCCGGCGCTTTACATGGTCTCCAAGGCGGCCTATGACAAGAATGGGCAAGACGGGATGACCACGCATCCGGTGGGCACGGGACCGTTCACCGTTGCCAGCTTCGTCCCGGATACGAGTATGAAGCTGGTGAAGAACCCGAATTACTGGGGTACGGATGCACAGGGCAACAAGCTGCCGTACCTCGACGGACTGGATTACACCTTTTCGGCTGACCCCGCGACCACGCTGATGATGGCCAAGGCGGGGGAAATCGACATGGTTGCCGGCATCTCTCCCGGTAAGCAGTTGGCGGACTACCAGAATTTGGGATGGCTCACCCACACTCTCTACGACGCCAACGAGGTTTGGGTGCCGGATAGCGCTCACGCGGACTCCCCGTGGTCAAAGCCGGAGGTAAGGGAGGCGGCCGAATACGCAGTCGACCGCGACGCTATCGCTCAGAAGTACGGCTACGGGTACATGCAAGCGCCCAATCAGATCCCCCCGCGCAACTCCACCGCATATGATCCCAAGTATGCTCTTGGCCGCACCTACGATCCCGCGAAGGCGAAACAGCTGCTGGCCCAAGCCGGGTACCCGAACGGCTTCAAGACCACCCTCATTGTCTGGCCGGCGGGCAATCACGACATCGCCCTCGCCGAACAGGAGTATCTAGCCAAGGTAGGTATTCAGGCTGACGTCCAGTTCGCCGATGCCGGCAAGTGGACCTCCTATGTTGGACCGCAGGGAACTTGGCACAACGCCCTACTCGAAGTGCCGGACTCGGCGCAGGGACCTACCGGGCTCGGCTGCGTCAACTTCGCCCTGTTCCTGTTCGGCAACAACTGGCAGAAACCGCCGGAGTTCATGCAGGCGCTGGGCGCCGCCACCTCTGCTCCGGCATCCGACGTGAACCTCATCCGTGCGACTACGGACGTCCTGACCAAGAATGCTCTCCTAATCCCGGTGTGGGAAATAGGGAGCGCCCGAGTCGAACAGCCCTATGTAGTTGCCGACTTTGGGCATAGAGGCTTGCTGTTCTCTTCCCTCGAGACGGCTTGGCTGAACAAATAGAAGGACTGCGGTGAGCTGATTCCAGGCAGGCGCCGCTACGCATAGCGGGGCTACGATACCCGCTCTGTGCGCGGCGCCTGCCTCGACCGGTTGCCCACGAACGAGAGCATGCGAGCGTTACCGGGTGATCCGATCCGCATGCTGGTCGCGCGCGATTAGCTGGCCGGTGGAATCACAGACTGCAGAAGAGACTTCATTATAAGAAGGAGGCATGTCTTGCAAATAGAGGATCTAGAAGCAAGACTAAAGGCTCTAGAGGATAGTAACAGGACATTGCAGGACATCGAGGATATAAAGAAACTACAAAGAATCTATGGCTATTACGTGGAACGTGGGCAGCTTGACGAAGTGGCTGAGCTATTCTCTGATAGTCCAGATGTTACCTTCGGTCCGAGTTATAACGTGAGTGTTGGCAAGGAAAACGTAAGACGAATGTTCTCATCGCAAAGGGCATTCGGGGCATCGCAGGGAACAACTCCAGATGACTATCTACACATAACTATGCCGGTCTCGGGTGTTGTCGATGTACATGAAGATGGGAAGACGGCAAAGGCGAGATGGTATGCGTTGATGTATCTACACAATGCCACGCCAGGTGGCGGTGCCGTCTTCGGGGTTGGAATGTATGAAAATGAATATATTAAGGAGGATGGAAGGTGGAGAATACTGCGTCTGCAATTTGATGACATCTTCCTGAGCCCGTACGAGGAGGGTTGGGCAAAGACTCCGAAGCTCTGGGCGAAGTTGAGGGAAATGGCTGACTCTGCCGGTCCACCACTGGGGGAGATACCGGACCAGCCTCGGAGCAAGTCGCCGTTTGGCGACCAGATGCCTTTCCACTATAAGCATCCGATTACCGGAAAGTGAAGATGTACAGGCTCTGCGCAAGTTGCGGCTTTCGGGCATCGCGGCCTGCCTGGGATGTTTTCCCTCGAGACGGCTTGGTCAGACAGGCATGCTGTGACGCAGGTTGTTGTAAGTGACATGGGACTCGTGTGAGCGTAACTGGACGAAAGAAGGTTGCATCGTGAAGAGTGTGATCATCTACTTTTCTCAGACCGGTAACACCCAGAAGATCGCCGGGGCGATAGCGGCCGGTATCGAGCAAGCGAGCGGCCAGTGCGATAGTTTCGAGATCAGGCAAATCGATCCGCTGGGATTGAAAGAGTACGACCTGATCGGTCTTGGCTCCCCAGTGATGGGTGCTGCGCCGTCCAACGTGCTCGAGTTTGCCGGGAAGATGCGATTTGTGGGTGGAAAGCACTGCTTCACGTTTTGCACCCATGGCACCTCCTACAGAGGATTTCATCCCTCGCTCTACCCGGTGCTTGCTGGCCGGGGTCTTGTCGTCATCGGCTCGGCGGATTGGTACGGCGATTGTCACCTGCTTCACATGCCGCAGCCCTATCCGACGGCAGGCCACCCCGATGATATCGACCTCCAAGAGGCGGAGGCTTTTGGTAGAGAGATGGCGGTGCGCAGCATGCGCATCTCAGCCGGCGAGACTGACCTTATTCCACCGGCGCCCGCTCCGGTCCAAAAACCGCCGGCAGATACCCTCGAGGCCATTGCGTCTTTTGCCAAGCTTCTCAAGTTCGACCGAGAGAAGTGTCTCTACCCGAACTGCACCCTGTGCATGGACAATTGCCCCACCTATGGCATCGACCTTTCGGTGGATCCGCCGGAGCTGGGGCAGCCCTGCTTGGACTGCGAGTTCTGCGCGCGGCTCTGCCCGACAGGGGCATTGGATATGGACGAGTGGGTGCAGGCCATTGAGAAGAT
>PMIZ01000334.1 GCA_003157225.1 Actinomycetota bacterium
GGCGAAGAGCTCGAGCATGTGGTCGAAGAAGCCCAGGCCCGTGCCGACGGCCGCTTGGCCGGAGCCGTCCAGATCGAGGCGTACCAGCACCTTCGTCTCACGGGTATCGCGGCGCACAGTAGCTGCCCTCTCAGCGCCCTGCGGTCGTTGCGGAGAACGTTCAGAGTGCAAGTTTTCCTCCGTGGTAGAATTGCGCCACCTTGGTGGCCGCGCCGTACTCGCATGCGCCGGCCACGGGGAACGCCAGGAGAATAGCATAGCGCTCGTTGCGTCTTTGTCGTCCCGACCTCGGCCGAGGGCAGGGGGGGCTACCGGCCGAAGCGTTTGCTCATGTGCGTTCGCGGCACCGAGTCACCACGGGGTTAGGGGATGAGACGCTTAGGACGATGACAAGACGCCAGGTTGTGATGGGTAGCTGCGCGCTCGTCGCGGTCACCCTCTTGTGCCATATGGCTTGCAGAACGCTGCCTGCCGACTCGTTCTCAGTCAAGCTGGTGTCGAACATAGGCTTGGTCCTCACGGAGCTGGTGGCTCTGGGCCTCTGTGTGGTTGCGTACCTGTGGAACAGAGGCAGGCGCGACCGCTGGCTCTGGATCTGGGTGGGGCTGTGGCTGGCCCTCAATGTGTTTGCCGATTCGGTCTGGGCCTACTATGAGGTTGGGCTGCGGGTACAGGTGCCGCGTCCAGGAGTACCGGACATAGGCTACCTGGCGAGCTACCTCGTAGCCTTCGTGGCCGTCATCATCATGGCCCGTCAAGTCTCAGGAAGTCTGCGGGCCATCGAGACCTCGCTCGACGCCATGATGTTCACCATCGGGGCAGCCGCGCTGGGCTGGCCTCTCGTTCTCGGTCCCCTGCTCGACACCTCCGGCCCTGGACTCAAATACTGGGTCACCCTGGCCTACCCCGTCGGAGACCTCCTCATCCTGCTGGCTTTCGTCTCCTTCTTCTTCGCCTTGGCGGGGACGGCTCGAAAGCGCCCCCCCGGCTACCTGATAGCCGTATGCGCCGCGTTCCTGACCCAGATGGTCGCCGACGGCGCGTACTTCCTGATTACTGCCCGTGGCGGCACCTATGGTTCCGGCAGCTGGCTCGACCTGCTATGGCAGCTGGCCTTTGCGATCGCCGGCGTGGCCGCCCTCATGGGCCTGCGCGCCGAACGAGAGAGGTGTCCGGCCGCAGCCGACGGAACAGCCTCAGCCCGCGGCCACCTGTATCGAGGGGGCCTGAGCTCGAGCCACTACAGGATCCTCCTTCCATATGTGGCGCTCCCCATCATCGCCGGGATGATGGCGGTCCAACTGGAGAGCGACGGCTGGCGCTGGGACCGTGACGCCCAGGCGCTCGCCTATCTTGGCTTCGCTCTCGTCGCCTTGCTCGTGTGCAGGCAATATGTGGTTCTTACGCAGAACCGCCGGCTCAACCTGAGACTCTCGCTGATCTCGTCGCAACTGGAAGACAGGGTCGGTGACCTGGCCGATCTCAATGAGCGTCTGGAGACCCTCAACGACCAGTCCCATCGTCTGAACAGCTTGCGGGAAGTCCGTGCCGTGGCCGAGAGTGGACTCGACCTCGCCTGCGCGTTTGTCAGGTGTGAGGGTGGCTGGATCAGCCTGAAGGATGACGAGGGCACCCAGAAGGTCACCGTCACGCGAGGGCACGTGGCCCTTCACCGGCCCGGTGACGCCAACTTCAACGCCGTCGAGGTGGCCACGAGTGTCGTCCGCGCCGTTCCTCTCGAGGTCCGGGGTGAGACCCTCGGCACCATGTGGCTGGTGAGGCCCGCCCAAGACGCGCAGGGACCCGACATGCTGCCGGTGATTGCTGCTCACGTGGCAACAGCCATCGAGAACACACGGAGTTACGAAGAAGCTCTCCACCTGGCCGAGAGGGACCCGCTGACGGGTCTGTACAACCACCGGGGCATTCACAAACGGCTGGCGGGTGAGGGTCTCCGCGCGCAACAGAACGGGTGTGAGCTCTCGCTCATCATGATCGACATGGACGACTTCAAGCTCCTCAACGACACCTACGGCCATCCGGCCGGCGACGCGGTGTTGAGACAGGTGAGCGACGAGATCAGAGGCGTCCTCCGGCATGCCGACCTGGCCGGACGCGTCGGCGGGGATGAGATGCTCGTCGTGCTTCCCAACACAGGATCCGAAGGAGCGGCGCAGTTCAGCGACCGGCTCCGCAGCACTCTGGCCGCGCGTCCCTGCATCACCGAGCAGGGCGCCTTCATCTCCATACGCGTTAGCCTGGGTCTTGCCACCTTCCCGGAGGACACACGGTCACTGGCGCAACTGGTGGACATCGCCGACGCCAACCTGTACGCCTCGAAGCAGCAGGGTGGCAACACGGCCACCGCCAGCCAGTGTCCCGAAGAGGAGCTTCCCGACGCGCAGGGGATCCTTCGTGTGGCCGGGAAGTTGCTCGACGTGGTCGGAGCGAGGGACCACTACACCCGGAGCCACTCGGAGCACGTCACCCTCTACGCCTTGTCCCTCGGCGAATCGCTGGGCCTCCCGGAGGAGTCCCTCAACACGCTCCATGTGGCGGCGATGCTGCACGACGTGGGCAAGATCGGAGTCTCGGGTCACCTTCTCCGCAGGCCCTCTTCGCTCAGCCCGGCCGAGCAGGACTTGATGCGCCGGCATGTGGACATAAGCGCCGCCGTCATCAATGACATGTCGCGGCTGGCGAGGGTGGCGGAGACGGTGCAGGCGCATCACGAGCACCACGATGGGAGCGGCTATCCCGGCGAAGTGGCCGGGGACGACATCCCGCTGCTCGGACGGATCCTAGCCGTGGCCGATGCCTATTCCGCCATGACGCTCGATAGACCCTTCCGCAAGAGCCTCACCCGAGAACAGGCACGCACCGAGTTGCTGAAGGTTGCCGGGACCCAGCTCAATCCGGAGCTGGTGCGCAGATTCGTCGGGGTACTCGACGCCCAAGATGCCGAGCCGGTCGCGGCACGAGCCGAAGCGAGCTAGCCGCCTAGACTGGCCGTTCAGTCCGGGAATCCACTCGCAATTCCGCCGATATCCGGTGAAACGCGAAGCCCTCGCTATCCGCGATCCTCGCCAGCTGGGGGGTGAGCTCGAGAACGGCTCCCGCGTCCATTTCGACCAAAGAGGAGCGGCGGAGGAAGGTGTCCACCGACAGCGGCGACGAGAAACGGGCCGCGCCTCCCGTGGGCAACACGTGGTTGCTCCCGGCCACGTAGTCCCCGAAAGCGGTCGGCGTGAGGTGACCTAGGAAGATGGCTCCGGCGGAACGCACCCGGGAGAGGAAGGCGCGAGGGTGGTCCATCTGAAGCTCGAGATGCTCAGGAGCATAGGTATTGACGAGCTGTGCCGCCAAATCGACGAACCGCTCACCGACGCCCGGATAGAAGGAGACCACCGTCGAGCCGGCGGAGTCGAACTGACGGCCGGAGATCGGCGGGACCCGGCGGGCCTCGAGCTGCTCGACCGACTCTTGCACGGCGACGCAAAGGGCTTCCGAATCGGCCATGAGGACCCCGGTAGCTCCGCTCCCATGTTCCTCCTGCGCCAGGAGGTCGGCGGCCACCCATTCAGGTCGGGCGGTCTTGTCGGCCACGATGAGCACCTCGCTCGGCCCGGCGAGATTGTCGATGCCCACGGACCCGTAGACCTGTCGTTTCGCTTCCGTGACGAACGCATTGCCCGGGCCGCAGATCACGTCCATCCTCGGGACGGTCTGCGTACCATAGGCCATCGCAGCGACGGCCTGTGCTCCCCCAACCCGAAACACGCGCCGGATGCCCAGAAGCCAGGCGGCGGCCAGCACCGAGCGGTTGACCGAGCCATCGCGACCCGGAGGGGTGCAGATGATGAGCTCACCCACGCCGGCGACCACGGCGGGCACCGCGTTCATGACCACCGTTGAGGCGTAAGCGCCCAGCCCGCCCGGGACGTAGAGGCCCGCACTGGCTACGGGCAGGTGGCGGATGCCGAGCCGCTGGCCCTGAGGTCCTAACGCCTCCCAGTCGGGCCTCAGCTCGTGCCGGTGAAAGAAGGTGCAATTGTCGCGGGTCGTCTCCAGCGCTGCGATCACCAGCGGATCGGCCTCGCGGTAGGCGGCCTCGGCGATGCCCATGGCCTGGGCCGCCACGGCGAGACGGGCGCCGTTCATCAGGTTCATGGCGTAGCGCATGAGTCCGAAGCGGCGCTTGCCGAGCAGGATCGCCGGCGTGTTGGTGTATTGGATCTCGCACGTGGGCGAGGCGTGGATGCCCATCTTGTTCTCGATGCGGCGGATCTTGACGGTTTCGTCCTTCTCCACCACGAACATCGACAGACCGCGGGCGTCCGTGGAGCCTTCTTCGCTGCGGGCCATGACGACCGAA
>PMIZ01000288.1 GCA_003157225.1 Actinomycetota bacterium
CGGGTCGCGCTTCACGGCGTGGTTGAGGTCGGGGAACTTGAGCGGATCCCGGAAGAAGAAGACCGGGGTGTTGTTGCCCACCAGGTCCCAGTTGCCTTCCTCGGTATACATTTTGACGGCGAAGCCGCGGATATCGCGCTCGGCGTCGGCGGCCCCCCGCTCACCGGCCACGGTGGAGAAGCGGACGAACAGGTCGGTCTTCTTGCCGACCTTCGAGAAGACCTTGGCCCTCGCGTACCGGGTAATGTCGTGGGTCACGGTGAAGGTGCCGAAGGCGCCGGATCCCTTGGCGTGCATCCTCCGCTCGGGAATGACTTCGCGGTCGAAATTGGCCAGTTTCTCCAGGTACCAGACATCCTGAAGCAGCATGGGGCCGCGCGGCCCGGCGGTGAGCACGTCCTGGTTGTTCGGCACAGGCGCGCCGAAGTTGGTCGTGAGCTTCTTCTCCGAGTCGCTCACTACTCTCCTCCTTTCGCCGCTTGTCGGAGCAGTCCTTAGATATACCCCGAAACTGGATTTCGATGCACTCGTAAGGTGTGAGGGCGCTCGCGAGGGGGACTACCCGAGTTGTGTCGGTGGCGCGGCCTCGCGCCGCTGCCGAAGGTCGCTGCAACTGGAGGTGGGTGGTGGCTGGGGGTAGCTACAAAGACAAGCTAGCCGAAGACTGCGACTCCGTTCGCTTCCACTCCTCCAGGGCGGCCTGATTGGGCAGCGGCAACGACTTGGCGCCTGCTATCTGGCAGCAGCGCTCATAGACGCAGTCGATCTCGTGCTTGCAGTCCCCCGAGGACACCTCGAAGGGGGAGTGGCAATATCGGCAGCATAGGGTGTGAAGATCCCACCAGGGCATCTTCGTCAGACGCTCGATCACCGAGCGCATGCGTCGCCAGTCATAGCACAGGGTCTCCACATTGGCGGAGAGCTTGTCCACCTCTCGCGCCTTTGGCACTCCATCCTCGAACACGCCTCGCTCCTTTTGGCGACACCATCTTGCCGAACCCAGTGCTATGTATCGGCAGGAGTCGCCGCCGAGCTGAGAGCCCGTTGTGGCGTCAGTGGAGGGATGGTTCGTTCGCAATGGACGGGAGCACGCTCTGGTCGTTCAGTCGGAGCAAGGCATCGACCACCTGCGGGTCGAACTGCTGTCCACGCTGTGCCTCGATCTCCGCTAGGGCGTCCGGCATGCTCCAAGCCTCCTTGTAGGGGCGTTCGTGGATCAATGCGTCGAAGGCGTCGGCCACCGAGACGATGCGGGCGGTGAGAGGGATCTCGTCCGCTCGAAGTCCACAGGGGTAGCCGCGACCGTCCCAGCGCTCGTGGTGAAAGAGAGCGATCTCCTCGGCCATCTGCACCAGCTCAGAGGTGCCCCCGCTGAGCAGCCGTGCGCCGTCGGCGGAGTGTTTGCGCATGATCTCGCGCTCCCTATCGTCGAACGGCCCCGGCTTGAGCAGGATGGCATCCGCCACCGCCACCTTGCCCAGGTCGTGAAGGGGCGCTGTGCGGACGAGAAGGTCGATGCGGTCACGAGCAAGGCCCAGTTCCTGCGCGAGCAGTCCGCAGACCTTCGCCACTCGGTCGGTGTGCCGTCCGGTGGCGTCGTCGCGGCACTCCGCCACCCGGCCCAGCCGGTCCAGGATCTCCGCATGGGCTTGCTCCAGCTCCGCGGTGCGGCGTCTGACCATGTCCTCGAGCACCCCCCGGTCTTCGTTGATCCGAAGGGACATGAACCGGGTCTCGAGCAGGGAGCGCACATGCGCGAGAAACACCTTCATGTCGATGGGCTTGGTGAGGAAGTGGTTGGCGCCAGCCTGCAGGGCCTGAAGCCGTGTTTCGGCCTCCGAGAGCCCGCTCACCATGAGTACCGGCAGGAACGTGTCCGACGTCAGACGCTGGCTGAAGTTGCTGAGGAAGTCGTATCCAGACATGCCGGGCATGTTGATGTCGAGCACGATGAGGTCGGGGGTATCGGAATCGAGGTGGGCAAGAGCTTGGACAGAATCCGTGAACCCCAGCACGTTGACGTAGCCGTTGGCCTGAAGCGCGCGAGTGAGCAAGCGAACGATGCTCGGTTCATCGTCAACGATGAGGATGCTCGCGTCTGCGTGAGGCAGTTCAGTCATTTGCGTCAAGGCCATCCCTTATCCTCTGGGTCAGGTTATCCGCGGTGAAGGGCTTCTCTAGGTAGTCGGTCCCCTCTTCCAGCCGGCCCGTCTTTTCAATCGTATCGCGAGAACAGGCCGACATGTAGATCACCGGCACACCTGGGCGCAGCTGCGCCGCTCGCTGAGCCGAACGCTCGTCGCGGACCTCGGCGGGCGACGCGATTTCGTCGGACGACGTCGCCAACCCGCCCTCGTTCTCCCAATCCTCACCGTGGCCGGCCGTGGAAAGCATCAGTGGCCATCCTCGAATCCGGGTCTGAACACATCTCTATCATATCGTCTGCATAGCATGCATCGGCAAGTTTGATCTACGGGATGATAAGCGCTCCAGCATCTGCGGCTTTGTCCGCCGCGACCCTCGCGGCGCATTTCTGTTTGACGGGGTCGAGGCGCAGCGTGACGAAGACCGAGATCACCGCGACTCCACAAGCGCCGTAGAAGGGGATCTGATAGCCGACATAGTTGAGGATGAAGCCTGCGGCCACGGGAACGACGATCGCCGCGGCGTGCTGCATGGTCACACCCATGGCCAAGCTGGGCGCCAGGTCGGCCTGGGTGGCGATCTTGCGCAGGTAGGTGGATGCACCGATGTAGGACAGGGGTGCGATGATCGCGTAGACGCAGTAGAAAACGCAGGCGGCCAGCACCGTGGGAGAAAGGGCGTATCCCACCAGCGCCACTATGTAGGCGACGTTGATCATCGAAAGAGACCGGCGTTCGCCTTGCCTGTCGATCATGCGCCCGAGGCGCGAGACGGTGATCATGCACCCGAACGTGACCGCCATCATCACAAGTGATATCTGGGCGACGTCCAGGCCGAAGTGGTTCACGAGCACCCACAGACCGAACGAGAAGAACACCTGTTGGCGGGCCCCATCCAGGAACACCAGCAAGTAGTAGTAGCGGTAGTCCTTGCGGAAGACGATGGCCTGGCGTTTGGGGGCCGCCTGCCTAAGCTGGCCTTCGTGTAGGTGGGGGAAGCGGATGATAGCGAGAGCCCCCAGGAAGGCGACGAACCCCAGGATGACAAAAGTCGCCCGATACGAGAGGGCGTGAAAGTGGAACAAGAGGAAGATCATCAGCAGGGCCGCGAACGTGCCGACCTGGCCTACCGCCGATATGCGGCCGAGCACGGAGCCGCTCCGATTCTCGCTGGTCAGGCTCATGCCGAGGGAGACCTGGGTCTGCAGGACCGTGTGCAGGCCGAAGCTGGAGACGAGAGTCCACGGGATAACGGTCCAGAAGTTGTTCGCCAGGGAGTACAGACCGTACCCGAACGCGAGCACCACGAGAGCCCCGGCCGTGAGTTTCTGCAGAGAGACCCGGTAGAACAGAGCGGTCACGAAGATGAGGATGAAGCCGCCGAGTTCCCTGATGGCCGTGATATAGCCGAACTGCGGCCCGGACAGGTGAAGCACCTGGTCGAAGTAGTTAGTGACGATGCTGCTCTGCGCGTTGACGGCGAAGCCAAAGGCGGCCGACATAGCTGCCAGCATGATGAACGCGCGCCCCACGGGGGTTCGCCATATCTTGGGCATGGTCAAATCTCCATGTGGCGCAGCGGGGGATTCGCCGGCGGCGAGGGTCGCCAACCCCCGCAATTCCAGCGAGATACTACTACATCGGTTTGTCACAGGTGCGTCGGCCGTGTAACTTCGTGGCATGGATCCATCTTCCGACAGAGCATCGGCTCAGGGTGCAGTGCCGCCCGGCGCCGCCGCGTCCGCCGCGCCCGCGCGGCGCGATTCGGCGGCCGCGGTTCTGCTGGTCGTGGCGGTGGGCCTTCTCATGCAGGCAGGATCGGCCGTGGCAGTGAAGGTGATCAATTCCGTCGGAGTGGCAGAAGCTGTCTGGCTACGGACCGCGTTCGCGGCGGTCATCCTCGCGCTCGTGCGGCCTCGGTGGGTGCGCCTGCCTCGGGCCGGCGACCGTCTGCTGCTGCTCGCCCTCACCGTCAGTCTCGTGGCCATGAACTTCAGCTTCTACGAGGCCATCAGCCGCGCTCCGGTGGGGATAGTGGTGGCTGTGGAGTTCCTGGGGCCGCTCGGGGTCGCCATCGCAGGCTCCCGTCGGTTGCTGGACATCGTCTGGGTCGCGCTTGCCGGGCTGGGGGTCGCGCTGCTTGCTCGGCCGAGCGGCTCCTTCGGTCTGGCCGGACTCGGCTTTGCCCTGCTCGCCGCTTCGTGTTGGGCGGCGTTCATCGTCATCGCCAAGCGAACGGTGAGCCGTATGGAACCGCTGCGAGCGACCACTCTGATGCTTACCGGCGCGGCGATCATACTCACGCCGGTGTGGCTGGGCACGGGAGTCAGGATAGCGGGCCACGGCCGCGCGCTCCTCCTTGGGCTCGCCGTCGCGGTATTATCGTCGGCGCTGCCGTACTTTCTCGAGCTGGCGGCCATCAAGCGTGTTCGGGCCTCCACCTACGGCGTGCTCCTCAGCATCGAGCCCGCCATCGCGGCTCTCATGGGCTACCTCATCCTCTCGCAGCGCCTGGCGCATCGCGAGCTGACGGCCATCGTCGCCATAGTCGTGGCGGCGGGTGGCGCGAGCTTGGCCGGCGTTTCCACCGGACGCCCGAAGAAGGGAGGCGCATCGTGAACGAGCCTTTGGTCGTGCCTCAGCAGGCTCCCAATCGCCGCGACTCCCGCCTGGCCGTGGCCGCCCTCGCGGGGCAATCTCTCTTTCTCGGATATAACTGGGTAGTGATGAAGATCGGCCTGAAGTACTCCGACCCCTGGCCTTTCACCGCTCTCCGGACAGGCCTGGGCGCGGTGGCCCTCTTCATCCTGCTGGTCGTTCTTCGACGTCCGCTCCGGCCCACGCAACCTCTGCGGACCATGCTTCTCGGTCTGCTTCAGACGACGGGGATGATCGGCCTTCTCATGTGGGCGCTCCAGACCGGAGCGGCAGGCCGGGTGTCGGCCCTCGTCTACACCATGCCGGTGTGGGCCCTTCTATTTGGGTGGGTCTTTCTCGGCGAGCAGGTGGTAGGCCTTCAATGGCTGGCCGCCGTCTTTGCACTCGCGGGTCTTATCCTGGTGCTCGATCCCCTGCACCTCGCGGGCACCTGGGAGAGCAAGCTGCTGGCCATCGGGTCCGGAATAGCCTGGGCGGCGAGCGCCGTCGTGGCGAAGTGGATCAACAAGAGGGGACCGGTGGACGTCATCAACCTCACTGCTTGGCAGATGCTGTACGGGAGCATCCCCATCATCCTGATCGCGGCGGTCGTTCCCTCGCGCCCGATCGAATGGACCGGCCATTTCATCGCCGCCTTGGCCTACAACGTCATTCCGGCGACGGCCGTCTCCTGGGTGCTCTGGCTCTTCGTGCTCAAGGCGTTCCGGACGGGTGTCGCGGGCATCAGCACACTCGCTACTCCGGTCATCGGCATTGCGTCGGCTGCCATCCAACTGGGTGAACGAGTGTCGCCGATGGAGGGAGTGGGGATGGGCTGCATACTGGGCGGTCTGCTGGTGCTCCTCGTCCGCGGGTTGCCACCCTATCTTTTGCCCTTCTCTACCAGACGAGCGAAGTGGGTGAAGGAGCGGTCGTAGGTGCGCTCGGCGTCGGCGGGGAAGGCACAAGCAGGCAGTTCGCGGCTACGAAGGTGGTAGGCGATGCAGTCGCAACAAACGCCCTTGCGAGAGCAGGGCTCGTAGCTGCAGTTGCAGTTTTTTTTGTTGGCTTCGGCGGTGCAGGCGCGCATGGGGTTCTCCAGGGCAATCTGATATAATATCGTAACATTAATTGAGAGAACGACCAATGAAACGCATGTCCGACAAGGAAGCCCGCGCCGGCC
>PMIZ01000099.1 GCA_003157225.1 Actinomycetota bacterium
TGAGCCGCCAGTTTCGCCGCCCTAGCCGCCGCCGACCCCACCCCAGCCGCCGGTCACGCCGCCAGAACCGCCTCCCAGTCTGGGAACCTAGGCTCCGGCCAGCACGCGAACCGCTCTTTGGAAGGCCGTGGCGTTCTGTCGACTCCTTCATCCGAAGCCCAGGCGATTCGACACTGTGANNGCGCGGCCATGTGGTGACCATGGTCGTGCGCGCCCTACAGAACCTCCATCCCGCGCTGCTCGCGACGAGGGTAGTCGATGCGAACCATCCCGTCGTCAAGGGTTCGACCCGTGGGACGGCCGTATGGCATCGCTCGGAGTCATCCGCGACCTCGGCTCCGCGACCAGTCACAGCGCTGCGACCGGAGAGGCCGCTGAGACGGTAATATCATGGCGTTGGTTTGACGTGGACGAACAATAGCCTCGCGCGCTGGCCGCGGAAGGCGACCGGATCTTCACGACGGAGCGGGCTCGGGAACTCGCGCCGACTGTTGGTGTCTCGCAGGCCTATCTTCGTCAGGCCCTCCATCACTTGACGCGCTCTGGCTGGCTGGTCCCGTTGCGCAAGGGGTTGTACGCGATCTCGTCGGCGGTCCCGGGGGTTGCACCCGTCCACGAGTACGAAATAGCCATGGCCCTGGCGCAGCCAAGTGCGATCAGCCATTGGTCGGCCATGCACTACCACGGACTGACCGACCAGATTCCGAGACAGGTATTCGTCCTCACCCCGGCCGGAGTCTCGATTCCACGCGGCCGTGGCCGAAAGCGCTCAGGCAGTCCGGGTGAGTTCACTGTAGCCGGCACCCCATATCAGTTCGTTCAGACGAAGCCCGACTGGTTCTTTGGAATCGAGCAGGTCTGGATGGGCGAAGCTCGGAGCCTTCATGCGTTCGAGACACGTGGCGACAGTCTCGACGTCTCAAGGGTTGTCGCGTATGCGCTCAGGCTCGACGTGGCCACCGCGAAGCGCCTTGGCTGGGTGCTCGACCCGTTACATGGCCATACTATGGCTGAAGACGACTGGCTAACAACCGCCATGGCCTCGTAGCGGGGCCGTACAGTCAGTGCTCCACGTCAGACCATCACGCCTCTCTTGCGTCTGACGCATCAATACCAGTTGCTCCGGGTTGCTCCTGCAAGCGCCGAAGAGGATACCTGGGCAAACCCCCNNGCCGAGTCTATTCAGTTGTCAAAGGTCTGGTGGCCGCCTGGACCTGCTGCGAAGCATACCGAGGCGACCGACCCCTCGCCCTGCGACTTTGGGCTGACTCTGGCGCCAACCAGCCGCTCGGTGAGCTCGATGTCGGGGCGCCCGAGCAGCGGCTGGGCGTGGATCGCGTCAGAGTTCGCCGTCAACCCGCTCTGGGTGCCGGCGCAGCCAGTCCAGCATGGCGTCGCGGACCTGCCGGATGTCGGCGCCGCGATGAGCGCAGATGTCGAACAGCTCCGCCGTGGTCACCTCGTCGTAGAAGAGCGTCAGCCGATTGCGATAGCCGGCCATGTCGACGAGCATCTCGCTGCACCTCTCATCCAGGACACCCGCCCCTCGCAGGGCAAGCGCGATCTGCTTGTACTCCAGGGTCCGCTCGCCAAGCGCCTTGGCCAGAATATGACGCCCAAGGTCCAGCAGCGCCTCCAAGGCGCGGCGAAGGAACGACTCCGCGGCGGCCGGGTCGCGAGCATCGCCTTGGAATGCCTCCAGGCTCGTCAACGGAAGAGTGGCGAGGCCGCCAAGCATGTCGTCGACGAGGGTGGACTTCTGCATGACGGTAGCCATCCGCACTTTGGATGGGCTCACGACGTGCTCCCCACCATCTCGCCCCACTGCTCGCGGAGAAGCGGGGCTAGGTCCGCCGCGCGGCGCAGGTAGTAGAGCTGTACGTCGGCTTCCGCGTCGAGGTCGGCGGCCAGCAGCAACTCGCCGCGCACCACGTCGGCGGCTAGGAAGGCGTTGGCCTCCGGTAGGATGACGAGGTCGACCCGGTCGGTACCCAGCAGGGTTTCGAGCTTCTGTACCATGTGGACCCGGTCCTGCGCGGTGAGACTGCGACCGCGCCGCGGCTCCACGCCGATGTCGACATCCGACTCGGAGGGTCCCGCAGTCACCGGGCTGCCGGCCACACGCGCCGCGACCTCTTCCGCCCGGCTGCCGAACACGTAGATCGCCAGCAACCCGTACTCGGCGGCCAGCGCTTCCAACCCACGCTGAAGATCCTCGTCCATGAGGCTAGTATGACACGCGGGCGTGCCGAGGCACGTTCCCGTTCACGGGAGTGCAAGTGGCGGCGCCTGTTATCCACGAGTTGTGGTTCGGGTGTCACCGCATGGCGCCGTTGCGCAAACGAGACCTACTCGAGGCCTATCTCGACGCCCTCTCGGCCCTCCCTATCCTCTCCTACGACACGCGCGCCGCTCGCCGCCACGCCGAGGAGAGGGCCCGTCTGGAATCAATCGGGAAGGTACCTTCTTTCGTCGATGGCCAGAGGCTACCTCCACCAGCTGACCGAACCCCTGGGTCAAGATCTGGTGCCGTCTGGACCAACCG
>PMIZ01000072.1 GCA_003157225.1 Actinomycetota bacterium
GCACCATGATGGCGCCCGCGTAGATGATCACCTCAAGCGCCGCGACGAAAGGAGCCCCAAGAACGTAGAAGACGAGCGCGAGCGCGAGCAGCGACACGATCAGGTAGAGCAGTGCGTGTACCGCCTTGGCTCTGGTTATCACCATCGCGGTGGAGAACACTGCCAGCAGCGCCGCCAGGTAGAACAGCACATTCATCGCCGGGCTCGTTTCACGACGTTGGTTGCGGCGCCAGGGACAGGCCGCGACGCCGGCCGCGACGCAGACCGCGACGCCGAGACCGACCTCTTGGTCACGAGGCTGTTTGCGCTTGTCACGGCATCAGCCTCCTCAGATCGACGGGCAGCTTTTCGTTCTCGGCCTCGCCCTTGCCTTTGTCCCCAACCGCCACGCCGGCGACTCGGTAGAAGTTGTAGTCGTGGTACTTCCCGGTGCCGGCGATGAGAAGATGCTCCTTCTCATATACCATGCTCGGCCTGTGGTATTCGGCCATGTCATGGTCTGGCGTGAGCTGGATGGCGTAGGTGGGGCATGCCTCCTCGCAGAACCCGCAGAAGATGCAACGGGAGAAATTAATGCGAAACCACTTGGGATAACGCCGGCCGGTCTCGTCTTCCGCGGCTTCCAAAGCGATACAGTCTACGGGGCAGGCTACCGCACACAGGTAACAGGCCACGCAGCGCTCCTGCCCGTCAGGATCGCGCGAAAGGATGATGCGGCCGCGGTAGCGCGGAGGCAGCTGAAACGCCTCCTCCGGGGAGAGGACCGTATCCTTTGGCCTGAAGGTGTGCTTCAAGACGATCCATAGTGCCCTCAGAGCGCTCAACATGTCCTGCTATCCCTTCGCAAGGATGATGGCCGCGGTGACCATGAGATTGATCAGCCCCAACGGGAGCATGACCTTCCAGCCCAGAGCCATGAGTTGGTCGTATCGCACTCGCGGCAGCGATCCTCGGATGAGGATAAAGAGCGCGATGAAGAAGAGCGTCTTGATGAAGAACCACAGGGCGGGCGGCAGCACCGGGCCCAGCCACCCCCCGAAGAAAAGGACCGTGATCAGTGCGGAGATGAGCGTTATCCCCAGGTATTCGCCTATGAAGAACAGGCCGAACTTCATGCCGGAGTATTCGGAATGGTATCCGGCCACCAACTCGCTCTCGGCCTCCGGCAGGTCGAAGGGGATGCGCCGAGTCTCGGCCAGTCCGGCGACCATGAACCCCGCGAAGCCCACGAACTGAGGCCCTATATACCAAAGGCCTCGTTGCGCCTCGACGATGCCTCCCAGATCGAATGTGCCGGCCATCATCACCACACCGACCAGGGAAAGCCCCATGAAGACCTCGTAGCCGAGCATCTGCGCGGCTGCGCGAAGCCCGCCCAACAGGGGGTATTTGCTGCGCGAGGACCAGCCGGCCAACGCGACGCTGTATACGCCTAGCGACGACATGGCCAGGAAGAACAACAGGCCGATGTTGAGGTCCTGGACCGCGAATCCAGGCGCAAGAGGGATGACGGTGAAGCTGGCCAGCACGGTGCTGACGATGATGGCGGGCGACAGCACGAAGACAGGCCTGTCGGCAAAGGGCGGGATCCAGTCCTCCTTGAAGAGGAGCTTGACCGTATCTGCAAGAACTTGGAACAGTCCGAACGGTCCCACCCGGTTCGGTCCATGCCTGTCCTGCCACACTGCAAGAAGCTTGCGCTCCTCCCACACGAGCCCCCCCGCGATCAGAAGAGGGATCATGAGCATCACCACTATGTGGACGAGGCCGCTGACGATCTCATTCATCTGTTTCACCTCGAGGGACGAGGCGCGCGTAGAAGGGGGTCGCCAGGCCTTCGAGCCCCGGTAACCCGGCCGGGATCGCGGCAACGTCGTCTGGCAGCGAGTCCATCACCTTGACCTCCAGCAACCGCACTCCGGCGTCGCTTGCCAGTGTCAAGACGCCGCCATCCGGAACCCCCAGACGCTCAGCCATCCTGGGACCCAGACCTAGATATGGCTCGGGGGCACACCCCTCCACACTAGGCGCCTTCATGCTCAACTCCTCCGAACCGAAGATGTGGTGGACCGGCACGACCAGCCATTGTTCGCCCGACGGGCCGTGCGCGCTGGGGACGTCCAAGAAGTGGGAGGGCCGCTCTACCAAGGGAGGCTCGAAGAGTCTCTTCCCAGGATCGCCGCCGCGCGGCGCGCCGCTGACGTCCTCCTGAAGCCGCTCGAGAGCCTGTGCCGAATTCCAGCCCGGCACCCAGACGTTACTGAGGAGAGCAGCAGGCGGCTGTTCTTGGGAGCCTTCCATCGAGAAGGCAAGTGGAGAGTCGGGATCGTCGGGCGGCTTGGGTTCGAAGACCGTCTTGTCCGCGTGCACCGCGGTACGACCGCTGTGGCGGCCGGGCTGGCGCGGGATCTTCATGCCCAGGATGCGGAACCCCGCCGGCGGGGCCGCCTCGAGGACGGGCGCGAATATGGGGAACGTCCGGCAAAGGTCGTTCACCACCTCGTCCGCACTCTCCCACTCCGCAGTGTTCTCCCGCTTAGCCCCGTCGTCATCGCTGGACGCTTCCCTAACGTCCCGCAGCCATCGCCAGCTCTCCCGGACCTGGCCGGCCGGCGCGAACACCTCGTAGAAACGTTGGGCTCGGGGCTCGCTGTTGA
>PMIZ01000087.1 GCA_003157225.1 Actinomycetota bacterium
CACCGCCAACACCTGGACCAATCTTCACCCTGCCGGTAGCCTGCCGCCCGTACGGTGGGGTGCCCCCATGGTCTACGACCCGGACGCCGACAAGGTGATCCTGTTTGGCGGGGGTGATTCCGGTAGCACGTCGCTCGGCGACACCTGGGGGTACGACCTCGCCGCCAATACTGGATCAAGCTCAACCCCCGCGGTAACCTGCCGCGCGCCCGAATGAGTGGCTCCATGGTCTACGACTCGACCAGCGGCCAGGTGATTCTCTTTGGGGGGTGGGCTCGTGGCGTCGAGTTCAACGACACCTGGGCCTTCAGTATCAAGCCTTGACCAGACAGGCTCTGGCTCCCCCTGAGGCTGGCGGCAGTGAGACCGGCAGACGCCGGTCTTCTGGACTCTCTCGGAATACCTTGGACGCGCTGGGTAGAACTTAGACACCGTAGGGCTATGCCCGTGCGNNGGGTTCGAGTCCCGCCTCCGGCATGTGCGGGATTTGTCCCGCTCACCGCGTGACTCGTGTCGTCTCCATGTCGAGTGGGAAATCGCATGCGTCAGGAATGTACTCGCACAAGGCGATCGCTATCTCTTTCCATAGATCAGGCACCTGCTGAACCAGATCCTCGAAATACCCGGGCTCCACAACTAAGAGCGTCACGGCAGTTTCAGCGGTAACGGTTGCCGGGCCTGGCCTGTGTGCGACGAGACTTACTTCTCCAAAGAAGTCGTTCTGGGAGAGTCGGCCGATCACTTTCCCGCACTGTTCAGCCTTCGCCTGACCTTCCAGGATCATGAGGAAGTCGAAGCCAATGGCGCCTTCTTTGACCAAAACCTCGCCTGCCGGCCGTGTGACCACATCCGCTATTCGGCCAATCTCCTTCAGGTTCTTTTTGCCCAGCTTGCTGAAGAGAGGTACCTTCTTGAGTTCATCTTCCTTGGTTATCATCTGCTCTGCCACTATCTTCCCTCCCTGCTCTCTGAAGTTTCTCCCGGTGACACTATTCCCATTTAGGCGCGACGCTATCCGGTAATCAGGGCCCCCGGATTGACTGCTGCCAAGCCTTGCCAGCCGGGGAGCTCTGCCAGAATGCGGCAGGGCGCGGCATGACCCCGCCGGGTCTCAAACACCGTAGGGCTATGTCCGTGCGGGTTCGAGTCCCGCCTCCGGCTTGACTCAACGGCGACGCGCGCGGGAGAACCGCAAGCGGCGCTATAGAGGGAAGTGATCGATGAACGGGTTCAGGCCGGCAAGGAGGGGGAGTGCCATCACCACCGGCAAGAGCGCACCCGGGTGGCGAACCGCGGTATGTCGACAGCCTGACCGGGGAGCTGCGCGAACGTTGACCAACTCCCCGCGCCGGCCTGTGGGTTTACGTACAATGGTATGCGAAACCTAACAGCACCTCGAGGGAAAGGCGGTTGTGATGCAGGTAGAACGCTTCTTCTTCCCCACGAAAGGACGGTTGCAGCGGCGGGTGACGCTCCGGCGTGAGGCCGGCTGGCGCTTGAATGCCAGCACCTACTCTTTCTGGTGGGCCACCCTTTGCGTGTTTCTCGTCTTCGAGAGGGTGCAGTAGCTAACTGAAGCTCGGCCGGCGGACGGCCGGATACGATAGGAGAGCCCCAGAGGTACAGCCTGATCACCTCTGGGGCTTTCTTGTTCGTCATGTCGCCGGCGAGCCTTCCGGCTCACTCCGGGTCCTCCAAGCCGGCGGCGCTATCCAGAAATGGTGGCCGGTCTTGCCGCCAGCGTCACCTGGAAGGTCAGGCTTTGACCATGGCGGTCGACGACGACCGAGACACTGTCTCCTGCGTTCTTCTTCGCCACAAGGTTGACGACGTCTTGTTGCGTGGCCACCGACGTGCCGTCGATGCTGGTGATGACGTCACCTCGCTGGATGCCCGCCTGGAGAGCCGGTCCGGTGCCATCGACGGAAGCAACCAGAGCCCCGTTCGCGCCGGAGAGACCATATTGCTGTTGTAGCGCCGGGGTAACGGTCACTACCCCTACCCCGAGGTAGCCTTGCTGACTGGACGGAGCCTGTGGGTTGGACGGAGTCTGCGGGGTGGACGGAGTCTGCGGGGTGGACGGAGTCTGCGGGGTGGACTGGCCGTTAGATGGGGATTGTCCGCCGTGATAGGGCTGCCCTTGCCACTGACCGGGACCCTGCTGGCCGGGCCCGCCCTGCTGGAAGCCCCGCTCACGTGGGTTCATGTGCTGACTGATCTCTTTCGCGCTGGTGGCGTGACCATGATCTCCACGTGTGGAAGTGAACCACCCGATCGTGAAGAAGGCACCGGCCACCACGACTATGACCGCTGCGGCAACGCCATAGCGCCAGCCCCTACTGAACCATCCGGCGGTGCGCTGACTGCTTCCGGTCGGGGGTACCTCGGTCGGCTGAGCCGTCTGCGCGGGCGTCTCCGTCGCGGCGTTAGGGGTGGTAGTGACCGTATCGCTCAAGGTTGCCTCCTACTTTTGTTCGCTTCTTCTCAGCATCACAGATGCTGCGACCCGAAACTTCTCCTAGTTGACGCAAGATAGCCCTCCACAGGTAAAGCCGCCGTAAGGCCTGCTGCTATAGTGGCCAGCGGACCGACGAACGGGGTCAGGTCTGCAAGGGGGGAGTGCTTCATGAAGAAGCTATGTCTCGTTCCTACACTGGTGCTTTGCTTCGCCCTTGCCATGGGCCTTGGGGCATGCAGCGGCAAAGCGACCACAGCAGAGGATACGGTGATGGATACAGGCTACTCAACCACATCCACCACCCCCGCTTCGGTGCCCGCTCTCGCCTCTGGCATTACTCCTGAGCAGGTCAGGCAACTAGCAGCGAGTTGGTCCAACATTCCGACGGATCAATGGGAGGTCAGAGACTACAAGACCTTCGGCGACTGGGCGGCGGCCAAGGTGTACACGAGTCAACTGTCCGAGGAAATGGGCGCGGCGGGAAGCGGAGTTGTGTTCCAGAAGCGGAACGGCGCTTGGTTTCTGAAGGACTGGGTCATGGGGGACACGTCGGATCGGGCGGCCCTCACGAACATGCAGGCACCCGAGGAAGTCCGGAGGTACTTCGGCTTCTAGACTCTCGGGAAAGGGACACAGTGATAGCCGTGCCCGCGCCGCGCCTCTGTCTGCCGCCGGAGACGATCATCGGACCGAGGTTGTTGCCTCAACTGATTCACTCCGTGGGCACTCAGGCGAGAACCGGCCCCCGAGCTATA
>PMIZ01000358.1 GCA_003157225.1 Actinomycetota bacterium
CGCCTCGGTACTTCATGGCAGCCCCCACAACCCGAATTCCCTTGGACCGAGCTGCAGCAGCTTTGGCCTGGGCGGCCAGTTTAGCCTGTTCGGCTTGCCACTGCTTTTCCATGTCGGCAATCTGCTGCTCCTTGCTTTCAAGGAGCTGCTGGTTTTGCGCGATCTTGCGCGTCACAGCCTTGCTCGTCGCCAGCACCTGCGCGCCCGCCTTTTGTTGCTTTTTGAGCTGCTGATTGAGCTTGACCTGCTGATTGGCCACTTGCTCCTTATAAGTGGAGACCTGCGCTACCAGCTGGTTGTCCTGCTTGCTAATCCTCTCCAGAAAAACAAGGCGGTCCACAAAATCGGACCACGAAGTGGCACTTGCCAGAACGTCCAAGAAGTTGCCGACGTCTCCCCGTTCGTAGATCTCGACCAGACGGCTGCTCATCGTGGCTTCCGCCTGCGCCAAGTTCTGCTCTGCCTCTTTGAGCTGGCCCTGATTCTGGGTCACATCTGTCTTGGCCTGCGTGAGCTGGATGTTGTCGGCGTCGTACTTCTCGACCAATACCTCAAGCTGGCTGTTTAGTTGGTAGACGCGCGTGCGCAGAGCGCTTACCTCGCTCTTGGTCTGGGTGATTGCCTTGGGTTCCGCCGAGGCCGACTGACCTCCCTGCAAGGCGAGCACCGCCAAGACGACTAGGCCAGTTATCAGACGAAGACCTATCTTGCCTGAGTTGCCTCTACTAATCAGGAGCCTCCCCGGGTCGCCTTGCCCGAACAAGTGTTGCGCGATGACGCATCAAAGAATAGGGAAACGGCCCAGTGTTTGTCTTAGTTTTCGCAGTGCATTAGGACTTAGGGACAACCGTCATGGATTCGGCGGTGGCCAGGAGCGCTTCCCGGTCGAAGGCGTAGGAGAGGGTGTTTGACACCCAACAAAGAACGTCGCCCTCTTTCCACCAGACATGATCGACCTTGTCGCTCGCCCCCACGACGGTGAAGGTGATGCCGTTCGCCTCGACCTTCAGGCCGTCGCTGGCTGCTGGAGCACCCAGCCAGGTCGTCTCCATGATGCCGAGATACTGGTCTTGGGCTTGATAGCGGTAGACCAGCTTGAGGGCGGGCTGTGAAGCCTTGCCCACGGTGATCCGATACGACCGTCCCTGCACATACGAGCACCCGGGAGGAAGAAAGGCCGGTCCTTCCACGCTGAACGTTGAGTCTTCGGCTAGATCCTGCAAACTCGCGCTGTTTAGAACCGCCTCAGGACCATCAGAAGGTATGAGGACACTGGGCGCGATGCCGTAGCTTTGCCCCAGGGTCACGGTCACTCGACCGACCGCAGCGCTCGCCTGCACTTTGGCGATGCCCAGCGCTTGGGCGACCGCCTGGCCTGCAGTCGCCCGGCCCGGCGGGTAGGCGACTGTCGTGTTCTTCACCGAGGGCGATTGGGTATCTGTGACATTCTTCACCGACGAGCCCAGACTCTCGAGCCAGCAGGAAGCGGAGGCTCCTTGGCCGGCGTGACCGGTGCCGTTTAGCACGTTGACGCTAACTCCGCTTAGATCCACCCGCGCAAGCGTCGCCGGTGCGACCGCGGTGGCCGTGGTGATCGGCTGAGCCTTGGTCGCGGGGGGCGTCAAGAAGTCCGTGACCGCGCTGGCGATGGTGCCGCTGGAGGCGATCACGTAGGAGATATTGTCGATGGTCTCGGTGTCGCCGACGATGTGGACCTGCTTCATGCGGCTTCCGTCGAGCTTCACAGCCCAGTAGGCGAGCTTGAGAAAGTCGGTGGTGTGCAGGTCGGTGCTCAGGTTCTTGAATAATCCCTTGATGAGACTGGGCAGCTTAAGCGGCAGGTCCCAGCCCATGGCCTGCTCCCGCACAGCGTCCAGGAAATGCTGCTGGCGCTCCATGCGGCCGAAATCACCGTTGAGGTCATGACGCGTGCGCACGTATTCAAGTGATTTGAGGCCGTTCAGCAGCTGATAGCCAGGGGCGAACTGTATCTGCCCGTCGTTGTAGGTGCGGTCGACGTCTACGTACACGCCACCCAAGGTGTTGGTGATGTCCTCAAAAGCCGCGAAATCGACTTCCATGTAGTGGTCGAGTTTGATGCCGGTAAGTTCGCTGACCGTCTTGATGGTCAAAGCCGGGCCGCCAAACGAGTAGGCGGCGTTGATCTTCTGCAGGTCGTGTCCGGGTACTTCCACCTGCAGATCCCGGGGAATGGACAGGATGGAAAGGAAGTTGCTTGTCGGATCTATGTGAACGATCATCANNCCATTGGTTGAGCGTGTGTCCGAGCCCACGACGAGGATGTTCATGCCGGTGGGACTCTTGGGGATCGAGACAGTCGTCGTGGAACTTGATGAGGAGCCGCTCGAGGTGCTGGCCTGCGTGGAACTGCTCGTGCCCGTGCTGGTGGTGGTCGTGGAGCTGGAACCGCTGCCTTTGAGTGCCTCGGCGACGCCTGAAGGCAGGCGACCGTTGGCGCTGCTTACCTGAGCGTGCAGCCACAAATAGAACCCGCCCGCCGTCGCGAGGATGACGACGACAAGGGCCACCGACGTCCAGAGCGCCGCCCGTCGCCAGCGGATCTTGCGCTTC
>PMIZ01000090.1 GCA_003157225.1 Actinomycetota bacterium
GTGTCGTAGGCGTTCATATGCCAGAGCTCCGTGGGCTTGTCGCGGTCGATGGCGATGACGCGCCAGTTGTTGTCGCGGTTGCCCATGTAAACGAGCGTGTATCCGTCCGGGTCGAGGGTGACTGAGCCCTTGAAGAGGTCGCCGCCGGTGAAGTCGGGGAGCAGCCGCTTACCGGTGGCGGCGTCGAGGAAGTGGATCTTATGGTCGTAGGCGCCGAAGATGACCCACGTCTTGCCGCCGAACTCGGCCACCACAGGCTCCCCGGTCCAACCGGTGCCGGTCCAGGTCTTCTTGCCACCAGGCTTGGACATGGGGCCGGCGTCCGAGATGCCCGACATCGGCCCGAAGCGCCAGATCACCTTGGGGTTTTGCGGGACCGGCCCTTGGCCATAGTAGGTGCGGGAGCCATTGCCGCGGAACATGGTAAGCCCTGGGAAGACCGTGTTGATGGGACCGTAGAAGCTCCCGGCGACGCGGATATCGCCGGGGCCGGTCGTGGTGTTCGTGGAGTCGTTGGCCTGAGTGGTGCTCGTGGTGGAGCTGGACGTCGTGCTGGAGGTCGCAGGAGCAGTGGTGATACTGCCGGCAGTTGTCATTTGGCCGCGGTGGAAGACGGAAAACAGCACGACGACCGCAAGGATGGCCACGACGGCTACTAGCGCCCCGACGCGCAACGAACGGGTCCGCCGGCGCTGGCGACTGCGCCGGTCAGGGCGGAGTGGCGGCCACGAGTTCGGTTGCTCGGAGTAGCCCACGACCNNGTGAGCGTAATCTAGCAGTTGGAGCTGCGCGCGGCAACGCGGTGGCCGGGAAGACGTGGGCCAAGATGCGCGGGATGGCTGGGCCATGGCGAGGGCGGGGCGGCCATGCCGATCGGCCGGGGACCGAATAGCTCGGCGGCAGGCTGAACCTGCTCGGAAGGAGGGATCAGGTGAAGGCGAGACTTATCAGCTTCGGAGAGATCGAGCTGGCAGGGAAGCATTACGACCACGACGTGGTGATCGAAGCGGGGGTGATCCACAAGAGGAGCAAGAAGCCTTCGAATCCGTATCGGGACCAGTACGGGCATACGCCTCTCTCGATCCTCGAAGACATCCCGTGGGGCGGCAATAAGTTGATCGTCGGAACGGGAGTGAACGGGAGTCTACCCGTGACCGACGAGGTATATCTGGAGGCGGAGCAGCGGGGAGTGGAGGTCGTCGCGCTGCCGCTGGAGAAGGCCTTGGAGATGCTACGTGCAGAGAAGAAGAAGGAGATCTTCGCTGTGCTCCACGTCACCTGCTGAGGCCTAGCCGCCGGTGCTCGGCAGCGCAAGTCCCTGAACTCGCCTGGTCTCCGGCAGTCGAGAATATTCCAAGACTCTTAACTCGGCGTTTGCCGAACGTTAACCTCTGCCACAGCCCACTCTCCTATCGTGAGTCCGTGCGTCATAGAGAGTCCGCGGGCGGCTGCCTGCGGAGCCATCACGGAGGTGGGGTTGGATATGTTGAAAACAGCGTTGCGGAAGACAAGAACCTTCAAGCTCTTAGCAGCTGCCATTTGCGCCTGCGCCTTGGCGGGCGGCATCGTGGTAGCTGCCACCCAGACCGGCACGCCGGCTGCCGAGGCGGCGGCCACAAGGCCTTGGTCGTTCGGCGTCATAGGTGACACCCAGTGGACCGTTGCGGACGACGGCTTCAATCCGAACACCGTCGCCGCCAACATCATCAAACAGGTGGACCAGCAGCTCATCAACGCCGGCGTGAAGCTTGTTGTCGCGGTGGGTGACACCGTCGACCAGGGCAGCAAGGTCAGCATCGACACCCGTGCCCTTTACGCGCAAGATCTCTACAATGCCGGCATCGGTTTCTATCCCCTTCGCGGAAACCACGAAGCCGCGGAAGTCCCCGGATACCTGGATTCGGGACCTGAATTCCGGTATGCCTTCCCCCAGATCGGCACGGGCCTCAATAACAAGACCCCTTCGGCCATCACGTCGGCACTGATTCCTGCGGCCGACCTTGCTAACAATGCTCCTGCGTCCAAACGGGGCGGCACCTTCACCGTCGGCTCCAACTTCTCTGAGCCGACCACCTCCAACGCTGCCAACAAGGCCGTCTCGTACTCCTTCCAATACAACAATGCCACGTTCATGCTGCTTGACCAGTTTGGTGCGAATCCGGACGTGAACGCCCGCTACAGCGATAGCACCATTCCCCAGCAAGAGCAGTGGATCGATTCCACTCTGGCCAGCCGGCCGGCAAACACCCAGGCCTTCGTGTTCACCCACAAGAACATCCTGGGCGGGTACCACAATGACAACTTGTTCGGCGGGGATCTCGACGACGATCCTGGCGACTGCTATGGGGTGGACTTCTGCTCGCTCTCCCCCGAGGACCAAGCTGCTATGGTCGCCATGACCGGCCACCTGAACACGTTCCTCGCCTCGATGCAGTCGAACAACGTCAGGTACGTGTTCTCCGGTCACGACCATCAGCATTACAACTCCATTGTTACCAGCCCGGATCAGCGGAGCAAAGTTCACCAATTATTCACCGGGTCCGACAGCTCGAAGTTCTACGACCCCGTGCCGCCGTTCTCAGCCAACGATCTGCCGGTTGAGGAAGAGTTGCACCGCATCGGCTACAACATCGTTACCGTGGACGGTCCACGGGTGACGATTGATTACTATGCCGATATCACGCCCGACAACTACACCGGCCCCTTCAACTTCGTCAAACGCTCGACCACGGGCTACAGCTTGAACGGTCGGGAATTCGTCGTGGGGAAAGGCGCGGCCTACACCGTCGTTGCCGATAGCACCGCCAAGGCCCTTGCCAACGGTGAAAGCGGCTATGTCGGCAGCTCGATGCGCATCCTGAGCGGCACCAACACCAGCACCGCTCACAACAGCGACGGCAGGCCGCAGAGCAAAGGGGTCAATACCGGCTGGGCGCCAGCCCAGCCAGGCAATTTCAGCGACACGTTAACCCTGTGGGGGCTAGCCGACATCGGCACCTCCCGGACCGACCGTATCGTTGTCTCGATGAGCTACCACGCAGCTAGCGTCACGGATGCGCAAATCAACAGCGGGCTGTTGTGCCTCTGCTCCCCGAGCGCCAGTGGAGGCTGGGTCAATGCGGTGGAGGCGAATGTCGGCGGCACCACGATCTTCGTAAATGGTCCTTGGACTTCCGCCTATGGTCTGGGCACCTACGGTGTGGACAAGGCCGCGGGCACGGTTTGGGCTGTGGTCAATCACGCCGGCGAATTCGCCGTGAGCCTGCTTGGGTTGGCAATCTCCGCACCTGATGGCGGCGGTTATGTCCAGCTCACCTGGCCGGCTAACTTGCTGCCTGGCTACGTACTCCAGTTCAATACCGACCTAACGACCACCAACTGGTTGACGACGACCAACCGGGTCCCGGCCAGCGGTAAGGGTTTCTTCCGGCTCGTAAAACCGTAGCTTGGCTGGCGAGGCGGCCTT
>PMIZ01000312.1 GCA_003157225.1 Actinomycetota bacterium
CTCTCTGATTCGTGCATCGCTCTTCCTGCCCGGCAAGGCACTCAGATCGTCCTCTGCGGCGCCGACTACCTCACCCGTGGGGAAGGGCTTCTTCACCCGGGCGAAGCGCCCAACGCGTCGCCGGCGTCCTTCCCCATCCTCCTCATCCACGAGCCGCCGCCTCCGGACTCTCCGCTGGCCGCCCTGTTCCCGCTGGCTTTCGCCGGGCATACCCACGGCGGGCAGCTTCGCGTGCCCGGCCTCTCTGGGCTTACTCCCCTCAACAATGAGCGGCACTACATCCCGGGCGGCGTGCACCCTTGGGGCGAAGGCCGGATGGTGGTCTCCCGCGGAATCGGCACAAGCTTTCTGCCGTTTCGTCTCCTCACCAGGCCGGAAGCGACCTTGTGGAGATTGGTATACACTTCCTGTAACCACCCCGGGTGACAGACAGATCGGACTAGGGGGGAGCAGATGACTCAATCGGATGATGAACGCCTCTCCGGAGATCTCTCGGCCGCGCCGGCCGACTTGACGGCCGAAGAAGGGCCGGCGGTCTCGCACGTGGTCATCGCCAGCTATGTGGCCGACGCCGCCCGATCTGTTCATGGTGTAGTCGATCTGCATGCTTCGGCTTGGAAGGGTCTTTCTTCGCGGGTGCGGGAGACGCACTCCGGGGGAGTCGTCATCAAGGACGCTCAACCGGGGACGGTGGACGTCGGCATACACGCCAGCGTCGCCTGGGGCACCCCCATACCCGAGTTGGCCCGCGAGGTCGAGGAGGCAGTGCGCCAGCAGGTGAGCGCGCTGCTCAATCTCGACCTGGGCACCGTGACTCTCTTTGTCGACGGCATCGACGGTCCCGGGGAGGTAGGTAGCTCCAAGGAGGGTTAGGCATGATGGCCCACCGTCTCCCGCCTCGAGCCGCGCGACACGCGGCCCCTGCGATCCTCTTCACCATTCTGGCCGCCTGCCTCGCGGGCCTGGCTGCATTGGCCTTGCTGCTCATGCCGAGCGCCGGCCCCTTGGGCGCCGGCGCCGCGCAGGCTGCCGCCTCGGAGTCGCTTGCCACCGGCAGCGGCGAGGTGTGGGTCACGAGGGTAGGTGGCATCGTCGATCCGGCTCTGGCCGGCTACCTCGTCAATACCATGAAGAACGCTGCCGACGCCAAGGCAGCCGCCCTCGTCATCGAGCTAGACACCCCGGGCGGCCTGGACACCTCCATGCGGCAGATCATCCAGGCCGAGCTGGCGTGCCCGATCCCCATCGTCTTCTACGTGTATCCGCAAGGAGCTCGGGCCGCCTCCGCGGGCCTCTACATACTCATAGCGTCCGACGTGGCCGCGATGGCCCCGCAGACGAATCTTGGCGCGGCCACCCCTGTTTCGCTGAGCGGCTCTATGGACGACACCATGAAGGCCAAGGTCACCAACGACGCCGCCGCCTACATCAAAGGGCTTGCTATCTCGCACGGGCGCAATGCCACCTGGGCCGAGCAAGCCGTGCGCGAGGCGGTGTCCCTGCCGGCCGACGAGGCCCTGCAGCAGAAGGTGGTCGAGTTCGTCGCGCCCGACCTGCCCAGTCTCCTCAGGGCCGTCGACGGCCACGTGACCACCACCCCCAAGAGCCTTGCCCTTCATACGGCAGGCGCAGCCATCAAGCAAGTGAGCATGGGTTGGATCTCGAGCTTCCTCCACACCATCGCTAACCCCGACATCGCCTACATCCTCATGATCATCGGCGTCCTCGGGCTCATCTTCGAGCTGGCGAGGCCCGGTATCGGCGCGGCGGGCGTTAGCGGGATCATCGCGCTCATCCTCGCCTTCTACTCGTTCCAGGTGCTGCCGGTCAATTGGGCCGGGATAGCATTGATCGTACTGGCCATGATCATGTTCGTGGCCGAGATAAAGATCCAGAGCCACGGCGCCCTCGGGATCGGAGGGGCAGTGGCGCTGATCTTCGGGGGGCTGATCCTGTTCCCCAGCAACACGCCCTTCCTGAGGGTAGGCTGGGTGGTTCTGATCGTCGTCGCCCTCATCGCGCTGGCTTTCTTCACCTTTGTGATCCGCAAAGCGGCCCGGGCCACGCGCAGCCCCCACGCCACGGGCACGGAGAGTATGGTGGGAGCGAGTGGTGTGGTCACTTCGCCGCTCAGCCCTCAGGGCCAGGTGCGGCTGCATGGGGAGACTTGGAGAGCAAGGAGCGAAGGAGGCGACCTGCTGAAAGATCAAGAGGTCGAGGTAGTACGAACAGAGGGACTCACGTTGATCGTGCAAGCCACCGGACAGAAGGAGGGGGAATGAGTTCAGGAATAATTGCCGTCATAGTCATCGTGGTGATCTTGTTGATCATCATCTTCTCGTCTGCGATCCGAGTGTTGCCCGAGTATCAGAGGGGCGTGATCTTCAGGCTGGGCCGGCTGACCGCGCCAAAGGGACCAGGCATCTTTGTGATCATCCCTATCGTCGATAGGGTCGTGCGGGTGGACCTGCGCACCATCACCTTCGACGTGCCCGCCCAGGAGGTCATCACCAAGGACAACGTGCCCGCCAAAGTCAACGCGGTGGCTTACTTCCGGGTCGTCGACCCGTCGAAGGCCATAGTCCAGGTGCAGAACTACATCGCCGCGACTTCACAGATCGCGCAGACCACCTTGCGAAGCGTCCTCGGGCAGTCCGACCTCGACCATCTGCTCACCGAGCGCGACAAGTTGAATGCGCGCCTGCAGGAGATCATCGACGAGCAGACCGAGCCCTGGGGCGTGAAGGTGAGCATCGTGGAGATCAAGGACGTGGAGATCCCCAGTAGCATGCAACGGGCCATGGCCCGGCAGGCCGAGGCCGAACGCGAGCGGCGCGCGAAGGTCATCGCCGCCGAAGGCGAGTTCCAGGCTTCGGAGAAGCTCTCGCAGGCGGCCGAGGTGCTGTCGCGGACTCCGGCCGCGCTCCAACTGCGCTACCTGCAGACGCTGGCCGAGATCGCCACGGAGAAGAACTCCACCACCATCTTCCCGGTACCCATAGACCTGATAGAACCGTTCTTGAGGAAGGCGGTCAGCTCTTAGGCGAGCGCGCCGGCCGGACAGTGAGTCACAAAAGACGGCGCCCACCGAAGGCGCTCGCCGAGCGGGATGTGGCCATCCGCTACAAGGCCGACATGCCGGCGCTGCAGGTTGCGCTGCTAGCCTCCGCGAGGCGGTACGTTCCCTCCCTCGTTCTGGCCATACGGATCGCCCGTGTGTTCGGCAAGAGCGCGGAAGAGGTCTTCATTCTGGAAGGAGAAGAACTGCCATGACCGACGCTACCGCTATCATGGCTGCTGCAAAGATGTCACTCCCCGATGGACGCGTCCTCAACGTGTATGAGTTCGGAGACCCGTCGGGCCGGCCGGTTCTCTTCATGCACGGCGGCGGTGCTGGGGCAACCGGCCTATTCGCAGCCGCGTGCGATCAGGCGGCCCGACAGCAGCGGATCCGGCTGCTGGCCCCGGACCGGCCGGGTTTGGGCGAGTCGTCGTCGCAGCCACGCCGCTCCGTTCTGGATTGGCCTCGTGACGTAGGCGAACTGGCGGAGAGCCTTCATCTCGACGCCTTCGACATCGTCTCGCATTCAGGCGGAGCGGCCTATGCTCTCGCCTGCGCGAGTCTCCTGCCCGAACGGATCCTAAGCGTGCATCTAGTCTCGGCCACGGCCTCGAAGCCACTCATTCTGAGCAGGGAGCAGCGTTCGATCAAGACGAAGGTCAGCATGTGCTTGAACGCTTCGATGCGCGACCGAACTCTGGCCGCCATGTTCAGGCGCGTGGAGACGGGCCTCGAGCGCGATCCCGGGAAGGCCTTTCAATCGTTCTTGCGCCGCCTGCCGGCCTGCGAACAGCGGTCTCTCGCCACGCCCGCTATCGAGGACGCTCTGCGGCGCTGCACAGTTGCTGCTCTTCGCCAGGGATCGGCGGGAGTGATCGCCGACCTGCGGCTCATCTTCGGAGACTGGGGATTCCCGCTGGAGTCCGTGCGGGCTCCGGTGACGATGTGGCATGGCGAGTGCGACTCCGTTTCGCCGCTGCCGGTGGCGCACATGCTCGCAAGCAAGCTGCCCCATTCCGATTTGCGCACGCTGCCCAACGAAGGGCATCTTTCCGTGTGGCTTAATCGAAGCCCAGACATCCTGGCGAGCATCTGAGGGCGCGTCTATGCTATAAATACCGGGTTGTCCCGCAGTCGGGGGTATAGCTCAGTTGGGAGAGCGTCGCGTTCGCATCGCGAAGGCCAGGGGTTCGAGTCCCCTTACCTCCACCTTCCTCCGAAAGGGAAGCATCCGTGTCGCTTATCGAGATCTCGGTTTCCACCCCCGCTCGTGAGGTTCTGGTAGACATCACCCACAGGGTGCAAGACATGATCTCCCAGGCAACGCCCGAGTTGAGCGGCATGGTGAGCATCTTCGTTCCGCACACCACCGCCGGTGTGATCATCAACGAGGGAGCCGACCCGGCAGTGGCCCGCGACATAGTCGAGGGACTCGCCCGCTTCGTCCCCTGCGAAGCAGGCTACCGGCACGGCGAAGGTAACTCCGACGCCCATATCAAGGCGAGTCTCACCGGCGGTCACGTGGCGGTCCCGGTCGAGCAGGGACAGTTGCGGCTTGGCACGTGGCAGAGCATCTACTTGGCCGACTTCGACGGTCCTCGGACGCGGAAGGTCTGGATCGTGCCCATGCCGGCCGCTCAGTATTGAAACTCGAACCCGCCGCCGTTGCTGACCTTGCGGAATTCATCCGCAGCTTCATCGAGCGGTTTCTCGCCGTGCCGGACAACAACAACCTGGGCCCTGGCACCACTGGCAAGGCGTGGGACGGGTTCCTCGTTGGTTTCTCGAGCGGTGCGGATGAACTCTACGCGTTTCTCAAGCAGCACATAGGAGACTTCCACTGGACACCGGCCGAGGCCTTCGCACTGGGAATGGCCACGGAGGACGCCGCGGTGCTCGTCGACCACCCGGCGACCGCGGGCGAGCTCACCGTGATCAGCTGGGCGCTCTGTCATACCGCCGAGACCAAGGCAGCCAACCGTCGCGAGACCCGCTACCCGTCGGAGCCATGGGCGCGGGCCCGCATCTTCGGTCAGCGAGGCAGCCGCGCGCTCCACAGGGCGCTGGTGAAGGCGCTGAACGCTCAAGGTTATGAGGCTGTAGCGCCGGGCTTGCTCCCTCAGGGCGGAGAGCGGCAATCACAGGAGTATGGCCACTCCTCCACCTGGTCCGAACGGCACGTGGCTCACATCTCGGGCCTCGGCACCTTCGGACTCTCCGGAGGTCTGATCACCGAGTGCGGCCAAGCGGTCCGCCTGGGGTCAGTCATCGTGCGGGCGGAGATAGAGGCCACTCCGCGGCCATACCAGGACCCGTTCGCCTACTGCCTCTACTACAGCCGGGGTTCCTGCGGCGTCTGCGCGAAACGCTGCCCGGTGGGTTCGGTGAGCGAGCACGGGCGCGACAAGACGGCTTGCGCGCGACACCTGGAACCGGCGACCGCCGAATACGTCAAGCGGGAATACGGGTTCGACGGCTACGGTTGCGGCCTGTGCCAGACCGGCGTCNNCTCTGGGCGTGGACACGATCGCCGCGTCGTTGTTCAGCAGCCTCTTAGACCTCGGGCTGGTCCTCGTCCGGCAGGTCTTCCGCCGGGAGGTCCAACGGCTCGTGATCCGTGGCCCAGTGGTCGTCATAGACACCCGGGTCTGCGGGTCCCGACAGCAAGATCGAGCCGGAATCCTGCACCGCGCCTCTTAGGCGCCTGCGGCGGACCCAGAGCACTGTCCGCCAGCCCGTGACTCCCAGCAGCAGGAGCCAGGCCAGTATCTCCAGCACGTGGCCGATGGTGTTCGCCGACGTGCTCCCGTAGTAGAGCGTCACGTGGCTTTGGGTGGGGATGACCATCATCATCGAGGGCGAGGCCAGGAAGGGACCCTCGGCGCCCTTCACGTGCCAGTTGGGGAAATAGGAGATCTTGATCCAGTGCGGCTGGCCGATAGCGGTCGTGTCGAAGGTCAGGCTCTCGTTCGCCATTGTCTCGTTGGTGACGTGACCTTCGGTGGTGATGGGCGTCATGGGCGGGTTGGCCGCCTGGGCAGGAGTGATGGAGGCGAACTGCTTCAGCGCGGCTTCTCCGTTGTCCCAGACGAGCGGGGTGTCGAGGTCGCTCCCATTGCGATACCACTTCACGGCCATGTCGCGCCAATCCTTGAGGGGGACACTCACGCGTACCGGCTGGTCCTTCATGACCTCCACGTAGCCGCTGCCGCCCGAGATGCGGAAGACGCTGTAGTCACCGAACTTGGCCAGCTCCTCGACGCGAGGATCGTTCCTGAGCTGGGTCTTGACCTCGTCGCTGAAGGCGATCATGTACTCGATGTTCATGAGCTGTAGATGGGTGATGCCCATAGGGACGTCGAGAGTCGGATAGTCGACTCCGATGATGGCGTTGCTGGGTTCCTTGGACAGCTCCGCCTGATTGATGAAGTGGAAGGGCGCGGTGAAGGAGGCCTCCATCAGGGTGCCTTCCATGGTGTCCAGGTGGGTCCAGTAGGGGATGATCTCGAAGGCCCGCGGCGTGCCGAACTCGTCGAGCTTCTGCCCGTGCTCCACCATCACCCGGGCCATCTGGCCAGGGCTCAGCGTGTCGAGAAAGTCGTTGATCTGCTGGTATTGGGGCCACGTGGTCTTGCCCTCATAGCCCGAGTAGTTCCATTTGACCCAGCCAGCGGCCGTATGGCTGGTGCCGAGCAGGATCGCCCCAATGCCAATGGCCACCAGAGGCACATAGAGACGCCGGGGAAGTTGGGCGCGGCCGAAAGAGCGCCCGAGCCGCAAGAAATCTATGTCTCGAAAGACCATCACGAACGGGCGCACCAGCCAGGTGGCCGCGTAGGCGGCCCACAGATGAAGCGACATATAGAAGAATGGGACGACGCGGGCGTTCCACAGCCTGCCGTTGGGCAGCACCCAGAACACCACCAGGGTGATGAAGGTGATCCAGAGGAGGGGCATCGCCTTCCGCTCCCTCTGCGCCAAGGCGAAGACCATTCCTATCAAAGCCAGGATGAACACCGGCAGCAGCGCTGTGGGAACGAGGTCGTGCCATCCGTCCAACTGGGTCCACGCCATGTGGGCGGTCCACTGGATGTTGGCAGCGAAGGGCAGGGTCCAGAAGGCGGTGAGACAGAAGCCGACCGCGGCCACGGCGGCCATGTAGCCGAGCGACTTCCACCGAGGGTGAACCAGCAGCAGCCCGGGCACCAGACATATGAGCACGATGGTGGTGACGATGTGCGACAGCACGAGCGCCATCAGGATCAGACAGTTGAGCACGAAGAGCATGTTGAAGCGCGGCTTCTCC
Source organism: Actinomycetota bacterium (assembly GCA_003157225.1). The sequence continues at coordinate 7,368 of PMIZ01000312.1, forward strand.
ATGCCGCGCCACAGAGTGCCCAGGAACAAGAACACCAGCGAGAAGCTCAGCATGTAGCCGAACTCGCCGGCCAGGGTGCTTAGGATGTTGCCTCCGTAGATGGAGTAGGTCTCCATGAACAGCATGCCCAAGGAGAAGATGGCCGCCATCATGGGATACGGCCGCCGGAGCCTCCACAACCGGCCCATAGCATAGGCGCAGGCAGGGAGAGCGAAGACGCCCAACACGGTCACGATCTTGAACGCGATCGTGTAGGGCAGGACCCAGTTGAGAATGGCGATCAGCAGGAACGGGAACGGGAAATAGAAAGTGAGCATCGGCATGCCGGCGTACCAGCCGGGTGCCCAGCCCGTGAGCTTGAAGTGGGGCAGCAGTTCCTGGATGAGGTACTGCGCAGGGTAGTGGTGCGCGCCCGTGTCACCGCCGGCGGTCGTCGTGAGACTGAAGAGCAGGCCGGGCTTGTAGAAGATGAAGAGTGTGGTGTAGATGGCCAGGAACGCGATGAGCGTGGGAAGCCAATCCCACAGCGTGCCGCTCTCGACCAGATCTTCGCGCTTAGGACCCAGAGTTCCCCTCCCTCCACAACACAACTCGAAGCCGCAGCAGATTCTTCATGGTGCGCGGTATGCGACGTACTATAGACGAACGCGCCTTCCTTTTCTCCTCCACTTTCACCGGTATGGCCTTCACGACGATCCCGGCACGTCGGGCACGGATGATCAATTCCGTATCGAACACGTCGGTCGTCAGCACGGTCTGGGGTGCGAACCTCTGCACCACATCCCGACGAAGGGCCTTCATGCCGTGAGTGTCGTCCATGTGGCGATCGAAAAGCAGACGGAGAATAGTTGTGAAGCCCAGCGACACCATATGCCGAGCCGGCGAGCGCTTGTCCTGAGCCCCCTCCATCAGTTTGCTGCCCACCACCACGCCGGCGTTGGTTTTTGCGAGCAAGCCGCCCGCCTTGAGCATGAAGATGACGTCGTGGAAGTCGATGTCGAAGTTGACGATGAAGTCGCCGCGCCCGGCCAGCATGCCCGTCTTCATGGCAAAGCCGTAGTCGGGCACGGCAACGCGGAGCGCGCGGATGCGAGGGTTGGCCGCCGAGAGCGCCTCAGCGATGGCGGGCGTGTCGTCGGAGCTGCCGTTCTCCGCCAGTATCAGCTCATAGTCCACGTCGCGCGCTTGCAGTTCCCCCACCACTTCGGCCACCTCGGCCCGCAGGCATTCGGCCTCATTGTGAATGGGTATCACGATCGAGTAGCGGGGATGCGCCACTCCAACCGCCGCTCCCCCGAGACGGCCGTACGTCGGATCAGCCATTCTTCGCCCCTTTCAGAGCCGTGTGCCGGAAGGCGAGGTAGCGGCTGCCGAAGAAGTTCCACACGACGGCGATGATGGCGGCGATGA
>PMIZ01000246.1 GCA_003157225.1 Actinomycetota bacterium
CGATGGAGCGGGCCGCCCGTGCGGTCGCAGCGTGAAGAAATGCTCGGACCCAGTTGATGATGGAGCGACGGCACGGGCGGCCCGCGGGGCCGAGCACGGCCACCGCGGTTATGTCCTGTCCTATCGGACCAGCCGGAAAATAGTTACGTGGAAAAGCACCTCGGTCAGGGATCAGCCACGACTCTTCATCAAGTCACTGGCACCGAACTTCCGCTGGTCCCATTTGGGGGGTCCACTTCAAAGAAGGACTCTGCCTCCCCTTCGCTCCGCTCGCGCATCTCCAACAGCATCCGCGAGTCGCGCATCTCGGCCCTAGCCAATTCAGACAGGTCTTCCAGGTCTCTCTTCTGCCTGGCCAGTTCGGCCTGTACCGAGGGGTGGGCCAGAATGGCATGCTCGTTCTCGCGACCTCCCGGCGCGATCCCGCACGTCCCTAGGGCGAAATGATCAGCTGCTTCATAGACACGGCGGGCCGCCCAGATGGCTTCTTGCGGATCACCTGTCAACCGTGTGCGAAATGCGTAGGCCAGGGCAGCCGCAGCATCCTCGGCGTAGGGTTGACTTTCTTCGTCCCAGATATCTTCCTCGGATGGAACCAACTCCATCGCCCGGTCAACGGCCGCCCGCACCTCGCCTTCCGTCATAGGCTGCCGACCGACGATATCCTGCCAGAGCTGCTCCACCAGCGCTTGCAGAGCAGCAGGGGCGCCGTATCCGGTCCTCTCGTGAAAACGCCGATAGGTCGGGAGAATCCGTAGCGCCGTCAGCAAGGCGAAGGAGACTCTGAGCCGCGGGGGTAGGCACCTCAGCCGCTCAATGTCTTCGGTCTCGTCGTGATCGAGGGTTGTCACTGCACAATCACCTCGGTTTCGACCACACTGCGGTCTTGGGGCTCGTGACTGAACCACCACTCGCCTTGATTGCCGCTGAGCACCCCGGGCAGATTGGCCTCGTGACGGCCATGGCTTCTGGCGTAAGCCCCGCTTGCTTTGCCGCCTGGATCGCCGTGACTTCGGCATGAGATCCTGGCAGCTTTGCGGCTATCTCACCAGGCCCAAGTAGGGCTCGTTGCGCGGGCGTCAGATCTCGAGCACCCCCAGCGACGACCGTGCCCCCACTGGTGCGCAGTACGGCTGTTGTCCTCTGAGCCTGGGCTATTGGATCAAGTACGCCGTGGACCTGCTCCGCCCTGGCAGCAAGACCAGCCGTGCTTCCTAGACCGGGCCTGGCAAGAAGTGCGCCGGTGCCAACCATCTCGGCCCCTGCCAGAAGCACGGTTCCGACGCCCTGGGCGACAGGATTGACCCCTTCTATCTTGGCCGCTTGACTGAATTGTGTGGCTGCTCCCGACGCACGTTCAACCATATCCGGTGTCGGAAGGCCCACTCCATAAGCCGGAGTCGCGTAGTACGGCCCAGATGCAATGGCCCCGGCAACCTGATCTACTGCTGCACTGTAGACGCCTTTGGCTAGCTCAACTGATGTCTGGGTCATCCCCTCAGATGTCCCAGGAGAGAACCACTCCCAACTTGCTCCATTGGGATCTCGCAGCACAATCGGGTTGTTGAGGGAGTAGGAGTACAAGCCCAGATTGCGCGGAACAAACACTCCCGCATGCGGCTTTCCACCCAGGTACTGCCCCAACGCCGGATCCGCGCTCTGCCACGCCGCCATCTTCGCGTCGTAGTATCTGGCGCTATCATAAGACCCACCGCAATTCGTACTGATGCGGCCGATTTTCCCTAGTGCATTTCTGCACTTCGGAGGGCCTCGCCCCAGAGATGACGCGGCGCCAGTTCGGCCAAGGCCCAGACGCGAGTTTTCAGCCTGCAAGACGCCATCGCAGACGAGCGTTGGCAGCGCCAAGCGAAGCCACGGAAGCGGGATCGCGGCGCTCGCGGTGGGCGTACCGGACGTGGGATCTGCGGCGCCTGCGGTGGCGTCCTGAAGCGTTTCCGTGGCGCTGCCGTCGGGCAGCCAGGGCGTGCTCTCCAGCGCCGTCTGGCGCTCGACGGTCGTGCGCGAGAGCGCGGCGGCTGGGCCACCGGGCAGCGTGGCCACCGCCACCGCGATCACCAGACACACCACGAGCCACGCGCTTGCGCCTTTGCTCGCGGTTCTGCTCAGTGCCGCCGTCTTCATCCCGCGAAGTCTATCCGGGGCGGCTAAAAGGGAAAGTTCCTGCTATGGCACCGCGCCTCATGCGTTCGGCGCCGTTGGCCAGCAGGGCGGCGTTCAGCGCCGCTCGTGCTCGGCGAGCCAGCGCTCGATCGCACCTTCGCCGCTGGCGATGGCCATCAGCAGGGCTCCCACGGCACGCAGGGCACGACCATCGAGCCGAGAGATCACCTCGCCCAAAGGGATCGCTCCGTCGCCGTTCCACACCGCCCACGCCGCCAGAAGCACGATCCGTTCGCCACCAGACAAGGCCCCACCGTCGGACTCCAGCAGTTGCTTCGCTTCCGCGCTCGGTCCCGTCGCGGTCCACATTCCACCAAGGCGCACCTGCGAGCACAGCGCCTGGCATACCCGGGCCTGTTGAGTATCCGATCTAAACATCGTCCTCCTCCTTCTCCTCTCCGTCGCCGCCGTCCTCGTCGGACTCGGCGGCTAATGAGGTCAACAGCTCGTCTCGCGTCGCCGCGTTCACCTCGGCCGTGGCCTCGGTTTCCAGCTTGAATCGCTCCGCGCGCGCTCCGGGGTGCGTGGCCTCGTGGATTTCCTTCAGCTTGCGGATCGAGACATGCGTGTAGATCTCCGTCGTGTCCAGCCGCGCGTGCCCCAGCATTTCCTGGATGAAGCGAATGTCCGCTCCGTGCTCGAGCATCAAGGTCGCCATCGTGTGACGAAACAGGTGGCACCCGCCTGCCTTCCCGATCGCGGCGGCAATCACGTAGTCACGCACCAGCGACGACAAGTGGTTCGGGTGAAAGGGCTCACCCGTCGTCGTCAAAAACAGCCTGCCGTCGTCGGGCTCGACCACCACCTTCGGGCGCACTTCCACCAGGTATTTGTCCACCCAGCCGAGCGCGCGCTCGCCGATGGGAATCATCCGATCTTTCTGTCCCTTGCCTTGGCGGACCAGCACCGTCCCCGCCGCCACGTCGAGATCGTAAATCCCCAAGCTCCCCAGCTCCAGGCGCCGCATGCCCGTCGAATACAGCACTTCCATCAGCGCCCGGTCGCGCACCCCGAGCGGCGTCATCACGTCCGGCGCCGACAGCACCGCCTCGACTTCCGCCAAAGTCATCACCACCGGCAGTCGCTTCGGCGTGCGCGGCAATTCGATCTCCGAGGCCGGGTTCCACAGAAGATAGTTCTCCTTGGCCAGCCACCGGAAAAACGCCTTCACTACCGACAGCACCGAGTGCTGCGTTCGAAACGACAGCGCTTGCCCGTTCTTGCGCCGTCGCTGATACAGCCACCGCTGGTAGCGTTCCAAGATCGGCTTGGTCACATCCATGGGCCGGCGGATCTCCCGCTCGTGGCACCACTCCACGAAGCCGCGCAAGAGCACGTGCCTCACAGCGATCGTGCGCGGCGAGAAGTTGCGCACTTCCATCGCCTGCACGAAGCCACGCCCCAGCACTGCGAAGCTCCTCGGATCTCGGACATCGCCGGGTATCGGCGCGACGCCGCGCTTGCGCGCGAGCTTCGCCATCAGTGCGCCTCCACGTCTACGCCCTGCATGTACGTACGGCCGCTCGCTGTTTCGTCCCAATATGCGTTTTCGGCCGTTTTTCGCTCTTTCGCCGCTAACTCGTCGTCGCCGTTCACTTTCTCGCCGATTTCGGCACCCCGACACCCCCCCGATTTCGGCCCGTTTTCGGCCCGACAGCACCCCGACAAAGGCCCGTTTGCCCCCGACATCTGCCCGTTTTGCCCCGACAGGTCATGGTCGTACTTGTATCCCGCCTTCAGCTTTTCCTCGTCGAGAAGCCCGACCAAATAGGGCACGCCGTCCTTGCCGCCGCCGTCGTACGCCAGCTCGTAGACGAAGCCCTGCCCG
>PMIZ01000215.1 GCA_003157225.1 Actinomycetota bacterium
GCAACCGTAGCCATAGCAGCTCGGGTTCTCGCACTCTCCTGCCCGCTCCACATAGCAGTCGTGGCAGTAGGCCTTGTCCTCAATCTCTTCAACCTGATCGGGGTCGCCGAGAGGAGCATGACAAGCGGCGCAGGACTGGAAGCCGATGGTCATAAGGAACTCGTCGGTGTCCTCCTTCTTCTGGAGGAACCAGTGGGCGCGAGAGGCTAGCTCAGCGCACTTCTCGTAGGCCTCGTTGATCTCAGAGAGATCCACCGTGATACGAGTGAAAACCTCACCCACTTCTGACGCCTTGGCAATAGCCGCCCGCTGAGCTTCGATGGCCGCATTGTTCTTCTCGGTGTTCCTGACCGCCGCGTCAAACAGGGCCTTCTCGGTGGCGTCCAGCATGTCGGAGTCGTCGCCGATCTTGCCCTCTTCGGCCAGCCGGGCCGTGGCGTCCTTGGTGACCCGGCGCAGGCCCGCTTCGAAGTAGGCGACAGCGAAGGCCTCATCGGTCTCCAGGAGGGCGCGGAAATCAGCCAGGATCTTGCGACCGCCGAGCGGGCCATTCCAGGTCTGGGCGAGTGTCATCACTGCGGCGTTGCGCTCGCTGTCCAGCAGATCGCGTTTGTCGTTCAAGTCAAGAATCAGTTGGCGTTGCCGCTCGATGGTGGCCTGGTCCTCGTTGCGCTGGTCGAGCAGCTCTTCGATGGTGTCTTGGAGCTTGTCCTCATCCTTGATGAGATCCTTCACCTCGTCGAGGGCGTCCTTCATCCGGCTCTTGTAGGTCTCGGCCCACTCGATGACTGACTCAGTGAGCTGAACCGTTAGACTCTGATCCCCAATGTCCCCGTTCTCTACGAGATCCGCGATACAGGTCCTCAGGTCCCTGGCGTCATACTTGAACTGCGACATCTGTCCCCTCCTCACAAGCACGCAAGCGGTGCTGTCCTCAGGGGCGAACTTGGGCAGGAGTCGCAGGGTGTCAAGCGAACTTGACATCTTCGACCAAATAGGCCTGTTTGCTCACAAGTCGGGGTTGATTTGCTCACAAAGAAGCCCGGCGGGTCCTCAGGTCCGCCGGGCTTCTCCTACTGAGAGCTAGTTAGCGAAGGGCCCAGTCGCAGACCCCCTTCGTCTCGTCCGACGCCACGAGGTCGTCATAGAGCTTCTTGGCGATCTGAGCCTCCTCCACGGCCTCCTCGAGCTCGTCGAGACGGACCTGGAGATCGAAGTCGCGATTGCCGTGGTAGCGCCGGACGGCCAATTCGAGCTCGTCCATCGCGTCGAAGCAACGCTCTTGGGCCTTTTCGATTTCGCGGGCAAGTGCGGGTGTGGTCATTAGAAGGCCCTCTTGAAGCAGCGGTAGCACCGCAGTTGGCTCATCCGGATACAGGCAAACTCGTCAAACCAGACACTAGGGTCTATCACCAACCGATAGTCGTGGATACCCAATAGACAGAAGATGCGGGACATGTTCCCCTCCCTATGCGACCGCCAAAGGGGCGGCCTCCTGTGATGGCTGGAGCGCGGCGTCGGCGCCGTGCTCGTCCTCCTCGCACCAGACAAAGCGATCGTGGAGTGCGAGCTGAACATCTAGTGGCCAGGTCTGGCCGTCCAGGTGGCGCAAGCAGGCGGGCACGATGATGCCGCCATAGCCGGCCACCACTACGCGGATGAGGCGAGTGGCTTCCCGACCGCACTCCACGCAACTCCCGACAAGATCGAGACTGCGATAGGACCAACAGACATCCTCATCTAGAGAGATGTCTAGGTAGCCCAGGCGTGGGTCAGGGCTGGCGTTCATGTCTAGGCACCGGTCTTGAGGAAGGCCGGCTCATCAAAGAGGCGGGCCAGGTCCTCGCAGGTCTTCTCCCAGCGGGCGTAAAGCTCGGCGCTGTTGGCCTGTGTCGGCTTGGCCGCCTGGGTCGCAGTGGTTGCCTGCGCAGCCGTTTGCGCCCTGACCGCTGCGGCCTGTGCCTGGGCCCGGGCGAGATCGCGACCGGCATATCGCTCGGAGATGTATTCGGTGAGGGCTTGAGCGACGGCCCGCTGATACTCGCGACTGCCGCGCATGGCGGTGCGGTCCGGGTCGTCAATGGTGATCAGGCCGACGATGGTGTCGAGGATCTCGTAGAACTCGCGCCGCTCGGCGTCAGAGGAGAGGCTGGCGGGGCCGCCGTGATACCAGCGGTCAATGATGCGCTTCTCTCCAGGGGCGAAATAGGAGAGGGCCTCAGGGAAGCGGTCGCGCTGAGAGCTGCTGACCGTGATGTAGGTGATTTCAGAGGCCGGGGAGGAGTTCTGGTCTGTCATCGCGCACTTCCTTTTTGTCCGGAGCTCCGCGAGCTTTGTGCCCTGCGTCCTCCGACCCCATGAGTCAGGGCAGGACCGCAGAACTGTCAACTTTCGAGGGCATAGATGCGCGAAACGACGCTGATCGTCTGATCGTGCGTATGAACGCGAGTTAGATAACGAATCAAAGACCCCTAGATCACTCATTCAAAGAGGTCTAGGGGTCTTGAGATTGAGAGAGAATCTTGAGAGAGATAGAAGAGAAAGAGAGTTGAGAATGTCT
>PMIZ01000009.1 GCA_003157225.1 Actinomycetota bacterium
CCTGTTCGGAATCGCCCAAGCGGTGTTCGAGGTCGGTCCTCTGCGGTTGCGTACCGACCTGCTCGTCGCGGGGGCGGTTGGGCTGGTGCTATTCGCGGCGTTGGGTTGGTTGCTCTACCGGACGTGGCTTGGCCGCAGTTTTCGCGCGGTGGCAATGGATCGGCAAGCAGCGACGGTCGTCGGCATCGACGCAGGCCGGGTGTTCGTGCTTGCCTTTGCGATTGGCACGATGTTGGCCGGACTGGCCGGCGCGGCCCTGGTACCTGCGTTCAACTTCGTCGTCCCGGACATGGCTGCCTCAACCGGGATCGCGTGCTACGTGATCGTTGTGTTAGGCGGCCTAGGGTCTGTGCCTGGCGCCCTACTGGGCGGGCTAGGCCTAGGCCTAGCCCAGGCCGCGGTCGCGGGATGTTATCCCGATCCGAGTAAAGGGGCGACCTACCAAGAGGCGGCAGGTATCGTCATGTTCCTCCTCGTCTTGTTGTTTCGCCCGCAGGGCCTGTTTGGCCGCGCAGAACAATGAGAGCTGCCGCTTCAGTGCGCCTCCGCGAGCTGAACATTCCGCGGAAACGATTGGTGCCGGGCGTGGCTGCCGGCATCCTTGTCGCCGCCGCGGTGCTTGCGCCAAGTTCGGGCTTGTTCCCCACGGATGCACAGCTTGATCTTGCTCGGCAGGCGCTCTACATCGCGGCACTTGCTGCGACCTGGTCATTCATTGCGGGTGTCGCCGGCCAGATGACGTTCGCCCATTTGACCGTCGCAGGGATCGCAGCCTACGTCGCGGCCATTTGGGGAACGAACGTCGCCAGGGGGATGGGCATCCTCGGCGGCGTCGTGGCCCAGATGGCGCTCGGTGTCTTTGCTGCGGTTCTTGTCGGGACGGCGCTCGGCCTACTCCTGCTGAGGTTCCGAGGCACATACCTTTGCCTCTTCACGTTGGCGTTTGCGGAGCTGGTCCGCATCATCGTCATCGCGGAGAAAGAGATCACCAACGGATGGTTGTCTTTGGCGTCCCCACAACTAGGCCTGAGCTCTACGCTTAGCTACTATCTCATCCTCGCAGTTCTAGTCGTGGTGCTGGTGGCCATCTATGCCACCATGAGATCGCGATTCGGCCTCTTCCTGCGCGCCATACGTGAGGATACGGATGCCGCGAGCGCGATGGCCGTCGACACAGTACGACTTAAGGTCGTCGTTCTTGCGGGCACGTCGCTACTCGTCGGCCTCGCCGGTGTCGTCTACTACCACACCGTGCCCCGATTGACGCCTGAAGTCTTTGACCTGCTCGAGATGAGTCTGGTAGTCGTGTACACAGTCCTGGGTGGACTGGAGAGCCCCATCTCGGCCGCGATAGCAGGTATCGCGCTCGTCTTCCTCCTCAACGCCCTTCAGGACATTAACGTTGGGCCGGTGCAATTCGAGCCGGGAACATGGCGCTACGCGGTCTTCGGTGCAGTGCTGGTAGTCATCCTGCGCGTCATGCCGAACGGCCTGATCGCGCCCGTCGTTGGATGGGTATCGAGGGGTGGGCGACGGCGCAGCGCTCCAGTGCAAACGATCGTGGGTCCCAGCGCGACCGAGGTGGGACAGGCGATATTCAACAGCTCTCGGGGGGAAGCCGCAGCACGTCAAGCGAAGCTCGAAGTGCAAGGTGTCACGATGCGCTTCGGAGGTTTGACAGCCCTGCGTGATGTCAGCTTCTCGCTGGACAAGCCCCAAATTGTCGGGCTCATCGGCCCGAATGGCGCGGGTAAGACCACGCTGATCAACGTGTTGACAGGGTACTACCAGCCCTCGGGAGGAGCGGTGGTGCTCGACGGCGAGCGAGTGGACGGTCTTCCGCCGCATGAGCTGGCGCGAAGGGGGCTTGGGCGCACCTTTCAGATTACACGCCTGTTTCGCCGGTTGACCGTGCAGGAGAACTTGCTCGTTCCGGAGCTTGCATTGAATCAACGTGAATCTCGCTCGTCCGCCGAGGAGCGAGCTCTGCGCGCCCTCGGGTTTGTCAACCTGACTGGTCTAGCCCACGAAGAGGCGCGCAACCTGTCAGGCGGTCAACAGAAGCTCCTTGAGTTTGCTCGGTTGCTCATGCTGGACACGTCAATTCTTCTGCTTGACGAGCCCTTCGCTGGAGTTCACCCAGTGCTCCGCCATTCCATCAGCGATCTGATCCAACGACTCCGCTCCGAAGGCCGCATCGTTCTTCTGGTTGAACACGACCTCTCCGCCGTCTTCGAGCTATGCGAGCGGTTGATCGTGCTTGATGCCGGGGTGTTGATCGCCGACGGTCCCCCAGCTTCCGTCCAACTTGACCCGCGCGTGATCGATGCGTATCTGGGATCAGAAGTCCCCAACTCTGCGCCAGCGCAGGCGCTCACCTAGCCGAGGACAGGATGCTTGAGATCGTTGATCTCTATGCTGGCTACTATCGCGGCCTCGATGTTCTGCGAGGCGTTTCGTTGCGTGCTCCTGCCGGCAAGATCACGGCAGTTCTTGGTGCAAACGGTGTCGGCAAGTCGACCCTGCTGAAGGCAGTGTTCGGTTTCATTCGACCCTCGAAGGGCCACGTGCTTGTTGATGGGCGGAACATCAATGGCGTTCCCCCGCACAGAATGGCGGCGCTGGGCATTGGCTACATTCCGCAACAGCCTGGTGTGTTCGCCGACATGAGCGTGCAGGAGAACGTCACCATCGGCGGCTGGTTGTACCGATCAGACAAATCACGGGTGATGAAG
>PMIZ01000280.1 GCA_003157225.1 Actinomycetota bacterium
GCCACGATTATCTTGAACACCGAGCCCGGCGGGTACAGCCCCTGGATGGCACGGTTGAGGAGTGGCTTGTCGGGGTTGGCATTGAGATCCTGCCAGATGGAATCGAGCTTGTTGGGGTCGTAGCGCGGGTAGGAGATCATGGCCAGCACGGCGCCCGTCTTGGGATTGAGGGCGACCACCGCTCCTTTGCGGTTGCCCAGCGCCTCGGCCGCCGCCCGCTGCACCTTCATGTTGATGGTGAGCTTGAGATCGGCGCCTTGATGGGTCTTGCTCAGCAGTTGGTCCCAGTAGCTGGTGATGCCCAGCAATCCCGACTGTCCGGACAGTTCCTCGTTGTACAGCCGTTCGATGCCGGCCCTGCCGTATTGCCGGCTGTTGTAGCCGAGCCAAGGCGAGGTCAGGTCGCCCTGCGGGTAGTCGCGTAAGAAGTCCTGCCCCTCTTGGTGATTCACCGCCAATTCCACGCCGTCGGCCGAGTAGATGAGACCCCGGTCTACTCTCATCTCTTGCTCGATGGCCCGGGTGTTCGACGGGTTGGTCTTGAGCTTCGGAGCCGCCCATACCTGAACGTACGTGAGCCCCACCAACAACGCCACGAAAAGCAGGGCGAAGAAGAGGAAGAGCCTGCGTAGAGGCTTGTCCATCTAAGCCGCCTCGATTGTCGGCTTGCGAGGCTGCTGCTTGCCGGCCGCGCGGGGAGCTTGCTCGAGGGCCTTCTCCTTGCGCGCCACCGAGTCACTGGTGCGAAGCAACAGCGCGAGCAGAATGAAGTTGGCCACGATGGAACTCCCACCGTAGCTCACGAACGGCAGGGTGATGCCGGTGAGGGGGATCAGCTTGATGACCCCGCCCACGATGAGAAAGGCCTGCAGGGCGAAGATGCTCACGAGCCCGGTGGTCAGGAGGCGTGAGAAATCGTCCCGGGCCCGCACCGCGATGCGAAAACCGCGATGGACGAAGATCATATAGAGAAGGATGACGCCAAAAGCCCCTACCAAACCGAGCTCTTCCCCAATGGCGGAGAAGATGAAGTCGGTCTCCAGATTGGGGATGATGGTCTTTCCCGACGGGAACTTGAGATAGCCCTGGCCCAAGCCGCGGCCGAACAAGCCTCCGGCGGCCAGCGCGAACAAGGACTGCACGATCTGGTAGCCCTTGCCACTCGGATCTCTCCAGGGATGCAGCCACACGTCGATCCTCGCCTGGACGTGAGGGAAGATGAAATAGAGCACGGTGGCGCCGGCAAGGAAGAGCACGAGCCCAACAAGCACGTAGAAGAGCCGGCCGGTCGCCACGTAGAGAAGAGCGAGCAGCGCTCCGAAGAAGAGCAGACTGGTTCCGAGATCCTTCACGAAGATCATCAGCGCCATGGACAGCGCCCAGATAGTCAGCAAAGGAGCCAGGTAGCGGAAGGGTGGCAGCGGAACCCCCAGTACCCGGTGGGTGCTCACCGTGAGGACCTCCCTGACGTCCACAAGGTAGGCGGCGAAGAAGGCCACGAGCAAGATCTTGCCCAATTCCCCCGGTTGGAAGTGCACCGGACCGATGTCCACCCAGAGCCGGGCGCCGTTGACCTCCCTGGCCAGTACGGCGGTAAGCAGCAGGAGAAGCAGCCCCAGGATGCCGATGGGATAGCGGAAGCGCCGCAGCACCTCGAGGTCGCGCACGAACACCAGCACCAGGAGGAAGGCCACCAACCCCACTACCAGCCACATGGCCTGCTTGAGGGCCAGGCTCTCGTTGATGCGGTAGAGCACCACCAGCCCCAGGGTAGAGAGGAGCGCGGTGACCGGCAGCAGATAGGGATCCGCCTCGGGCGCCAGGAACCTCCGGCCGATGTGGGCTATGAGGAACAGCACCAGGAAAAGAGCACCGTACGTGAGCGACGTGAGCGAGAGCGCCGACGACTTCTGGGTGTACACCAAGGCGAACCCCAGTGTGGTGAGGATCAGCGCGGGGATCAGAAAGACGAGTTCGCGGTTGCGTAGACTCACAATTGTGGGACAAGCGATTGGAGGAGCATCTGCCCATCCTCCTTGCCGACCAGTTTGTGGGAGTCGACTTGCTGTTGCTCTAACGAGGTCAACGCGTCGTACCTCACCGTGCCCAGCTGTATGGCGTGGGACAGGTCCATGCCTAGCACGGCACTCGGCAATCCTCTGTAGAGGGCCACGGTGCCATCCGTGTACGTGCCGACGTAGTAGACGCTCGAGTTGTAGATGGCGAACCCGGCCACGGCGACCGCGAGGATGAGCACCACGGCCAGCGTGAAGAACAGCCATCTGCTCCGTCTGCCACGCAGGCGGCGCTTCGCGCCCGGCTTCGTCTCGGGGCCGGCGGCCGGTGCCGTCTCGATCTCCGCCTCAGAGGCTGCCTCGACGTCCGTTTCCGGTTCCGTCTCACTCGCCGCGGCCCGCTCGAAGCCGAGCCCGAGCACTTCCGGCACGCCAGCTCCGGCGGTCTCGGAGGTCGAAGCGTCGAGGGACGACTCCGCGGGAGGCTGGGCTTCGACAGGGGAGGCCTCGGCGACGGGCGGCCAATCCTCATCGACGGGCCGATCCGCGGTGCCCCGGCCCCCGACGGGTCTGAGCGAAGGCAGCGTCCGCCGGCTCAGCCGTTCGCGAACGGCGGCCCCTGCACGGCCGGCCCGGTGCGACGACGCAGTCACCATGGCTCCGCGGTCGCTCGGTCCGAAGAGGATCTGGCCGGAGAAAGGACCTGTCTCCTTCGTCTCGCCGCTCTTTCCCTCTTCCGCCAGCACGTCGATCACGACCGCGGTCACATTGTCCTCGCCACCCCCCGCCAGAGCTGCCTTCACCAGCAATTCCGCAGTGGCCTGGGCGTCGTAGCCTTGCTCGAGCAACTCGAGGAGATCGGTATCGGGTACCATCCCGGTCAGCCCGTCGCTGCAAATCATGAAGCGGTCGCCCCCGACGATGGGGACCTCGAAGAGATCGGCCTGGATGTCGTCCTCGGTGCCGAGGGCACGCGTGATGACGCTGCGGTGCGGGTGGATGGCTGCTTGTGCGGGGGTCAGATCGCCCCGGCGCACCATCTCGCCCACCCAGGAGTGGTCCTCGGTGAGCTGAGTGAGGTCACCCTGACGCAGCAGGTATGCCCGCGAATCGCCCACGTGCGCCAGGGTCAACTGCCCCTCGCGCACCAGGAGCGCGGTAAGGGTAGTCCCCATGCCCATCAAATGGTGCTCGCCGGTACTGCGATGGATGATCGCCCGATTCGCGTTGGCCACCGCGTCGCGCAGATCGTGCCGGCCGGCCGAAGCGGGATTGAGACCGAGAAGTCCGAGGCAGGCCATCTGCGATGCCACTTCCCCGCCGCGGGCGCCACCCATGCCGTCGCATACCGCGTAGAGGCCGTCACGCAGGAAGAAGGAGTCCTCGTTGACGGGCCGCACCAGACCGCGGTCGCTCGCCACTCCGGCTTGGAGGCGCACTACCTCACCTCCACAAGAAAGACGGTGTCGCCCACTTCGACGCGGTCACCGACGTCGAGGACCATCGCGTTGTCGATGTCGCTGCCGTTGACTTGTGTGCCGTTAGTGCTGCGAAGGTCCTCGACCACCAGCCCTTCGGGTGTGGACTCGAACAGCGCGTGCTTCGAAGACACGAACGTGTCGTCGAGTTGGATGTCCATGTCCGGCGAACGGCCGGCCAACGCGTGCGTGCCCGGAGGGAACGCGAAGGCCTCGCCCGTGGTGAGAGTGGGGCTCTTCTCCACCACCATGGTCCACACGCCCCCGCCCGCGGACGCGAGCGCCCCGGGCGGCGCTACTACCTGGCCGGTGCTCTGACTGGTGGTCTCGGCCCACTGCTGCTTCGTCGGCGCGGGCGCGGCCAAGCGCAGTTCGCGCGTGCTCGAGCGGACCACCCGGTAGATGAACAGATACAGGATGATGAGAAAGGCGAATTTGCCGGCCAGTAGGACTATCTGCAGCATCGTTCGCTCCAGGCGCCCATGACTATCTGGCCTGCGCCGTCAGACGGCAATCGCCGATGACGATCACGTCGTTCGGAGAGACCGTGGCGCTCGAGACGGGGTGGCCGTTCACCATGGTCCCGTTCGTGGAGCCCAGATCCTCGATCACGATCGCGCCGTTCGACCAGTAGAGCGCTGCGTGATGACGCGACACATCGGGATTGTCGATGCGGAAATCGGCGTCGGCCGCCCTCCCCACTACCACCCGCCCCTGGCTGAACTCCCGCGCGCGGTTGCCCGACTTGATGACAATAGTCTCCCGGGCAAGCCCGAGCTCCATCGCTTCGACAGGCGGAATGACCTTAGTGGCGCCGTTGCCCTTCTCGAGGCCGGACTGCCCGACGCGCTGAGTGGCACGCGCGGACCTGGAGCTACCCTCGGGCGCCGGCTGCGCAGGCGCCCGCCGCNNCCCGCCGCCCGGCCCCCTCGGTGGAGTCTGCAGCGTTCCCCGGCAGTATCTTCCGAACCGATCCGCCCCTGCCGGGAACCGCTCCCACCGGCTTGCCGCTGCCTACCGAAACACGAGGGACCCCGGCCGCCGGCCCCGCAGGCACGCCCGGTGCGAGCAATCCCATTCCCAGCTCTTCGTCCCAGCGCTGCCGGGCCTCGTCGGGAAAGCCACGCGAGTCCTTCTCGGCGAGGATGCCGAAATGGCCCTGCTTCAGGTCGG
>PMIZ01000322.1:0-143 GCA_003157225.1 Actinomycetota bacterium
GCGCCTGGGTGGCGGCCATCTTCTCGCGGGCCAGCAGCGCCACCCCGATGGCGCCGACCACCCCGTTGTGCGGCGGCACGATGATGTCTTTGTCGAGGATCAGGCTGAACGCTGCCGCAACCGAGTCGTTGTAGGCGGTGCCG
>PMIZ01000322.1:185-3091 GCA_003157225.1 Actinomycetota bacterium
GGCCTCGTTCATGGCGAAGTCCACCACCACGCCGTCCTGCAGGCTAATGAACTTGGAGTCCTGCCCGCCGATCTCGAAGATGGTGTCGGGAACGCGATCGATCAGCTTGCGGCCTATGAACGTCGCGCCCGTTTTGTGGGCGGTGATCTCGTCGTTGATGGTGTCGGCCCCGATCAGTTCGCCGATGAGCTCGCGGCCGGAGCCGGTGGTGGCGACGCCGAGGATGTCAAGTCGCTGGCCCATCTCGCTCCAGATGTCGGCCAGGCCTTTGTTGACTACCTCGACGGGGCGGCCGTCGGTCTTGACGTAGATCTCCTTGACCACCTCGCCGACTTCGTCCAGCACTACCAGATTGGTGGAGACGCTGCCGATGTCGATGCCCAGGTAGGCACCGATCTTCTCGACGCCCGACGGGAACTGATAGGGCTTCACGCGATCGCGGAGCAGGAGGACGCGTTCCATGGAAAGGGCGTCGCTGGTTTCGAAATCGGCCGTCTGACCGGAGGCGAGGCGGGCAGGGTCGATGGTGACCATTTCCACGCCCGCCCGCTCGTCGGCCGCCGTGAGCGCACTGCCGATGGCGCCCATCCAGGCGTAGTAGGCGGGGATGACAAGCCGGCTATCGTCCATCTCGAAGGCTTCCCGCAGGGCTGTGACGGCGCCGTCGTTTGCCGCCACCCCGCCGATGAAAGCCACCCTCTCGCCGATCTCCTTGCCCTTGGTGATGGTGCCCCGGTAGTTGCGCACCACCGCGTTGCAAAGGCCCTTCAGCACCTCGGGCGGCCGGTAGCCCTTCTGCTGCGCGTGGATCATGTCGGACTTGGCGAACACCGAGCAGCGGCCGGCGATGGAGGCAGCTTTGCCCGCTCCGCCGACGATGTCGCCCACGTCTTCGATGTCGTAGAGCAGGCGGTTGGCCTGCTGGTCCATGAAAGAGCCGGTACCGGCGGCACAGTCGCCGTTGGTGCCGTAGTCAGCGATGCCGACCCGGCCGGAAACCTCGTCAGTCTCGAGGTTGATGAACTTGGAGGTCTCGCCGCCCATCTCGAACACCGTGGTGACGTCGGGATGGAGCGCGCCGATGGCGCGGGCGATGGCCTTGAACTCATTCTCGTAGGGGATGTCGAGGAGGGTGCCGACCAGGCGGCCTCCGGTGCCGGTGACTCCCACTTGGGTAATGGTGCCTTCCGGCAGAGCTTCGAGTACCTGGCTGAGCAGCTCGCGCGCGGCGTCGGCGGGACTGCCCTTGATGCGGAGGTACTTGGTAGCCAGGATGGGCGGCGCATCGGGGTGGGGAAGGATGCGGTCCCGGCCCGCTGGGCTGTAGAAGAGGTCCGACTTTGCCGCCAAGGCCCAGAAGCTCTCGCGGTCCTGGGGGGTACCCACGACCGCGATCTTCACGCTGATGCAGCCTATGTCGATCCCAAGGGTCGCCATCTGATGTGCGGAGCCTCCGTAAGGGGCCACGGGGGTACCGCACCGAAAAAGAGAGTCCCCGAAGCCTCTCGGCGCGGCTTGACCGCCGATATTGTCACCAGTGTCCAGCGGCGAAATCTTACCACGAACCCCGCCTACGCTTCCCTATGTGAGTGGGCTTCGCAGCGCACATGGGGCTCTTGGTGTCGCTCAAGGGGGTGGCGTCCTACGCGGCTGGCTCATCGGAGCCCTCGCTACGTATCGGCGCCGCTCATTCCCCGTTGGGCCCTTCCTCCTACGTAGTAGGATGATTGGACCTATGATGTCACCGAACGACAGAGTGCTCCGACTAGCGCTGACGCTGCTGTCAGTCGCGGCGCTGTTGGTTGTCCTGTGTCTGGGTTGCGCACCCGCTGCCACCGTCACGACCACCACCCTCTCCGGCGCGCCGCCTACCAACTCCGCGTCGTCTTCTGCTGGGACTCATGTCGTGTACGCGGTGGGCGATGACACTTTTCCGGGGAACGAAGCTGTGTCTCGTCGCCTGGCGGATCTGATTCCGCTTCCCGCACAGGGCCTCGAGCTCTTCGTGTACCTGGGCGACGTCCAACTCACCGGCTCGGTTGCAGATTTCCAGCGCTACGACAGTATCTGGGGCGGGGGAGGACGCGACCTGCGGTCCAAGACCGCCTCCATCCTCGGGAATCACGAGACGGCCTCGCGAAGCGTAGGCTGGATCCCCTACTGGCGCGGGAAGCTCTTCCCCAATTCGCCGGGTAGCTTGACCCAGACCGATCCGCCCTACTACACGGTGAAGCTGGGAGACTGGAAACTGATCATGCTCGACACCAACACGTCGGTGCTGGCCGGAAGCCCCCAGTACAACTTCCTGGTTGTGGAACTCAAAGAACAGGGCTACCACACGATTGTGTGTGGCCACCATCCTCGCTGGTCGAATGGTATGCATGGTGACGACAGTGCCCTCGATGAGGCCTGGAAAGCCATGTGTGACTACGGCGCCGTCGCCTACCTTTCCGGACACGATCACGGCTCCCAGGTTCAGCCACCGCGAGACCGGGACGGCAACGTGGTTCAAGCTGGAGGCGTAGTGCAAATCGTCGCGGCGGCAGGTGGAGCACCCCTGTACCGCTTCCCATCCGGTCCCGGCCACGCATCGGCTGCATGGAAGGACGACACTCACTACGGCATCGTGCGACTCACCCTGAGAGCTGGTGCCTTCCAGGCCGACTTCATCGCCGACGACGGTACGACAATCCATTCGCAGCAGTTCAGTCCAACGTCGTAGCTTCGCGGCGCGGTTCGTAACGCGAACCAACGTTAGGATTCTGTCCTTGCTGTAAGCTCCGCGGGTAGCAATCAATCGCTGAGGAGACCCATGACCATAGAGAATCTCATCACCGCGAACGAGACTCCCGATCGCTCCCAACCTCGAGTGATCGCCCTCATTGCCCACGACAACAAGAAGCAGG
>PMIZ01000311.1 GCA_003157225.1 Actinomycetota bacterium
GTTCGAATCGCCGGGAGCGGGCGCTGTGCCAGTAGTGACGCGCTCGATGGACACACGGGCGGATGGAACATCAGCACGAAGGTCACGCATCGGCTGCTGCTCGATCTGCCGCAACCGCGGACGGATCTCTTGGCGCATCCCTGCCGATGCCGGAATGCGGCGCATCGACCGCGAGCCGGTCGTGGACAACGATGCCGCGGAAGTGTCGTCGCGGGTGAACGCTGAGTCCGGATGATGGCGGTCGGAGAGGTGCTTGCGATGCGTATAGACCCGACATGGGTACGACGCCCGACTCGCAGCTTCGGGTGGATCGACCACCGCGTGCTCTCCTGCGGTCACCTGGCGACGTTGGACTGCACGCAGATCGCCACCTACTTCGCGCTGTGCCTGGTGGCTGACCGCCACGGGATCAGCTTCTACCGTGTGGAGAGCCTGGCACGGATCATCAAGCGGCCCGCGCCCGTCGTGGGCCAGGCCTTGACCGAGCTCACGCATCGCGGACTCATCGCGTGCGACGGTCGCTACGTCCAGGTGCGTGACCTCGACGAGATCGCGAGGGACGAAGCGCCGGTGACGATCCCGACAGTCCGTACCATGAGCCCGCCGTCGTTGCCGGAGACACCGGCCGAGGCTCCTGATGTGGTTCTGGCGNNGTTGCCCTTCTTCGCGAGGGGCAGCGCTGATGGAGGAGACGTTGATGGGCGACCACGACCACGACCTCAGGGGCAGCGCGAGACTGCGAAGGGAGTCTGATGATGACCCAGCCGGAGGCCTCGACAGTTGTTGTGGTGAAGGTCCCGCTCACGGAGATCGGGGAGAGTCTGGCGGCTTTCCGGCTGGTGCGCCCCGCGCTCGAGGAGAGGATGCGCCGGTCCTTGGAGGTACACGGTCAGCTGATGCCGGCGACGGCGTGGTTGAAGAACGGGCGCCACGAGTTGGTGGACGGCTTCAAGAGGCTACGGGCAGCCCGGCGCATTCCTCGTCTTACGGAGCTGACCGTGCAACTGGTGACGGAGGACGTGGTCGCGGCGAAGCGCGCGATACTGACCCTGAACCAGGAGGGAGCCGGGGTCTCGGCGCTGGAGGAGGCCTGGGTAATCCAGTCGCTGATGCGGGAAGATCAGCTCTCGCAGGCTCGAGTGGCAACACTGCTGGGCCGGGGCCAGAGCTGGGTGAGCCGCCGTCTGAGCCTGGCGGAGCGGCTGATCGAGGCGGCTCGCGAGGACGTGCGGCTGGGGCTCCTCTCTCCGACAGCGGCCAGAAGTTTGGCGGTTATGCCGCGCGGCATACAGGAGCGGGTGCTCCTGATCATTCGCAACGGCCTGTTGACGAGTCGGCAGGTAGCAACTCTGGTGGGGTTGGTGGCGACGGCGACGCCGGCGATGGCCGAGGAGATCCTGGCATGGCCCCAAGAGGCGCTATCCGGGAGCGAGACGACGACGGAGCCACGCCGCGACCAGAGGTTGGGGACCGTTGCGGCGGAGCTGGACCGGCAGGCTCATCTGGTCCGGGCGGTGGCGGCCCGCCTGGAGGCAGCGCTGGAGCGAATGGACTTCCTCGCGCTGAAGAAGACGGAGCAGACTCTGCTCGTGCAGAGCCTTCGGATCCTGTGGCGCCAGATGGTCCAGCTCCAGCGGGCGATGCGCTCGAAGCTGTGCCCGACCTCGCCCTCCCCGGAGCCGACGGCCGGCTCGAGCGTCCCACGATCTTCTCCAGCCGAGCCGATCTCGAGAACCTCGTCGTCCTCCAGCATCGTGTGACAGGCTCGATACGTGAGGTGGCTCGCCGCCTCGGCGTCTCCCGCAACACCATTCGCCGGATCCTGGACCGGCATCACATTGCCAGGACGGAGGGCCCTGGGCCGCTCAAGCCGAGACAGGCGCCGCGAGCCTCGAAGCTGGACACTTTCAAGCCGCAGATCGCCGCTATCCTGACGAAGTTCCCCGACGCGCGCCCGCACCGTGTGCACGAGCTTCTGGTCGGAGCCGGGTTCACGGGCGGGTACACGATCGTGAAGGACTACCTGCGGAAGATCGCGGAGAAGCCGGTGGTGGAGGCCGTGGAGCGCTTCGAGACGGCACCTGGCGAACAGGGACAGCAGGACTGGTCGCCGTACTCCTTCGCGTTCGGAATCCAGAACGCGTTCTCGTACATCCTCGGCTACTCGCGCCGGCAGCTCATCGTCTTCATGGACAACGCGGACCTCTACTCGATGATGCGCGGACACGTCGAGAGCTTCCGGTATCTGAAGGGCGTTGNNCAACCCATTTACAACACCCGGTTCCTGGCGTTCGCAACGCACTACGGCTTCCGACCACGGGCGCTTCCCAAGAGGAAGCCCTGGCTGAAGGGCAAGGTGGAGAGACCGTTTCGGTTTCTAGAGACCAGTTTCTTCAACTGTCGCGAGTTCCGCGATGTTGACGACCTGCGCGCACAACTGGCGCACTGGCTGGCTCACGAGAACGATCTGCGGAACCACGAGACAACGCGACGTCGCCCGATCGACCTGCACGCCGAAGAGCTCCCACACTTGTTACCGCTGCCGGTCCATGAGTACGACACCAGCGAGGTCGTCTACCGCATTGCCTCGATCGACGCGTTCATCGAGTGGGAGGGCAACTCCTATTCCGTGCCGCCGAAGTACGTGGCGCAGTCCTTGGTCGTGAAGGTCGGGGAGCGGACGCTGGCCGTCTACTCGCCCGAGATCGAATTTGTGACGCAGCACGACCTGAGACCGCCCGGTCGAGGCGAGAAGTATCGGAAGCCCGAGCACAAGATCCCGCCGCGCGCCGGCCACGGCGGCAAGGACCTGGACCTGCTCGTCGCAACGTTCCTCGACTGGGGGCCGGTCGCGGGTGAGTACCTGACCGGGCTCAAGCGGACCCAGGCCCGGACGGTGGCGCACCACGTCGCGCACATCCTGGAACTTAAGCGCCGCTACAGGCCCGACGACATCATCATCGCCTTGGAGCACGCGCTGCGATACCACGCCTACGATGCCCGGGTCATCGACCGGATCCTGGCCAGCCAGGCTCACGAGCGCTCGCTCGAAGAGCCTCTCTCGCAACTCTTCAAGGACGAGTTGGGGCAGTGGATCCGCGACAATCCGCTCAAGCCGCGAGCCCTCGACGCGTACCAGGATCTCATCGAGAACGTCGGCGGGTTGGCCGCTACCCCCGACACGACACCAGCTGAGGAGGCCGCAGACAGCCGTGATGACGCAGATGGAACAGGTGATCGAGCTCCTGAAGGAACTGCACCTGACCCAGATGGCGAAGATCCTGGAGGAGGAGATCCAGGCGGCGGATCGGGAAGGGCGGGACCCTCTCGAGGTGCTCCGGCGTCTGACCTCTGCGCAGGTAGCCAACAATCGAGAGAGGACCGCGGAGCGTCGC
>PMIZ01000260.1 GCA_003157225.1 Actinomycetota bacterium
ACGCGTCAAGCAAATGGTCCGCCGTGCGCTCGAGGCGGCGTCGTGAGATATGCAACCGCTTCTGCGTTCCGAACAGCGCTCGAAGAGCGCCTACGGCGCGAGCATCTGGCCAGCGGGACCGCCCTCGCACGACTGCGGAAGATCGTCGCGTTCGATCGGCTCCTCGCCCGGCTATCCGCGGCTGGCAACCGCAAGTTGGTGCTGAAAGGCGGCTTCGCTCTTCAGGTGATGTTCCCCAACCGAGCGCGGACAACGAAGGATATCGATCTCCATACGACGGAGACAGCAGAGCAGGCGACAGCATTCTTGACGGAGGCGGCAGCCCTCGACCTCGGGGACTTCTTCTCCTTCGTCATCTCGCCTCCGACGCCCGGAGTCACCGGCCTGCGCTTTCCAGTGGAAAGCCGGGTGGACGGACGAGTCTTCGAGGCCTTCCACGTGGACCTCGGAGTTGAAGAGCCCATGATCGGCGGTCAACCGCCTGGCAGAACGGTAACCTCGTTGCTCGCTTTCGCTGACATTGCCCCGGTCGATTTCCCCTGTTACCCGGTATGCCGACACCTTGCCGAGAAGGTGCATGCCCTCACCCGCCCGCATGGCGATCGGGGCGGCAGTCGCAGCAAGGACCTGGTCGACGATGTCCTCCTTGCGGAGACTACTGCTGTCGAAGCAACGGAGCTCCGGGCCTCAATCGAGACCACATTCATTTCGTGCGCGACTCACCCCATCCCGGAGCGGCTTCGATCAGCGCCCCGCGCTTGGGCGACCGAATATCGCCGCACGGCGCGCGAGTTAGGCCTCAAGGCAGCCACACTCGAGGAGGGTGAGGGTGTGGCCTCCGCGTTGATGGACCCAATCCTCCACGGCCGAACGACTGGCCGGTGGAGCCCTGCTGAGCTGGCGTGGCTAAGGTCGTGAGCGCTGAATGCCGCATGTTCAAGATGCGCGGCAAAACGGTTGGCGAGGAGTACCTTTGGGTGCGAAGCGCTCAGTCTCCAAGAAGTGCTCCCACGAACTCAGGCACTACCAGATTCCAGCGTTTGGCGAGGAACCCACCCCNNGGCGCATGGCCAGGGCCCGCAGGTAGGATTCGATCTCGGGGATCTCGACCACGCCGAACCCTGTGACCGAGTTAAGGACCTCCTCCAATCCGCCCGCACGGGCTGGCTGCGTCAAGCAGTCGACCAAGGCCCGTTCCCTGCCGGTTATCGCCATCGCGGTAGCCCCATATGTAATCGAGGTCATGCCGAGGTCGAGGCTCGCAGATTGGACCAGCGCCGTCGGTGGAGACACGAAGTCGACTTCGTAGTCGCCAAAGACAAAGGACGAGCTGCGGCGCCCGCTCACCACCGTCTTGGCGCGAAACACCGAGTGAGCGACGCCAAGGAGTTCAAGCGCGGTGTGATACCCGAGCGGAGCGCCCTGGCCCGCGGCTGCGGCCACCAGATAGGGATCAGGCGTGTATGCTCCGGCAGTGACACCCGGAGGAACCACGGCGTATAGCGCGTTGCGGACCCGCTTCACCCTGCCGGCCCGCGCGAAATAGGCGAGATGCCGGTAGCTCACACCCCTGGACACGTTTCTCCCCACGGTCGCCGCGAACTGCTCCAGTGTGAACACCGGATGCTCCGCGAAGAACTGCTCGGTCTGTCTCATGGCTGGTTCACCCTTGCGCGTTTTCTACATAAGAAACTTATGTAATTTGTGCGCTTTTGTCAACTGTCCCGAGGGTCTCGCCGTCGGATCGGTGGTCGGTTGGGCCACCAAGCTACCGGCCGTGTGATAATGAGAACATGGAAGAAGACGTGGAAAGCCGCCTAGTTGCCATCGCTCGCCGCTATGGACTGGAGTCGGTGTACGTCTTTGGGAGCCGAGCCGAGGAAATCGCCGGATTGGTGGCGGCCAAGAAGCTGAGCGCCGCTCCTAGAGCAACCTCTGATGTGGATGTCGGCGTCGAACCTCACGGCGCACTCGGTTGGCCGCCAAGGATCGGGTCGTGCTGACCCTGGAGCTCGAGAGTCTCTGTGACTCCGGGCAAGATACGGGCGCGCGCAACCCTGCGGCGGCAGAGTCGTATCCTGGCCAAGGGGTTCGGCCAAGGCCCGGCGGAGCGCAAGGAAGTGGCCGCGATGTCGGCCGGCGCTGGGCTGCTCAGCGAGAACCAGACCGCCCTCATGGTGCAGATCGCCGGTTACCGCAATCGCTTGGTGCAATTTGTTCGAACCAGTTGGCCGATGTTCACTCGTTGCTCGATCCCTTGTTGCAGTGGGTCCGCCGGCATCCTGATTTGATCGACAGAGAACTGTAGCCCCTCCCACGTTCCCGTGTTCCTGCTGAGAGTCATCGTGGATGATAGTATCGAGCCGGTGGTCATCGTCACCGTCTATCGCACCAGCAAGGTTCAGAAGCTCGTGGAACTGCTGTTCCTCCGGATCCAACACAAGCCACAGGGATTGAATACATTGGGACGCGGTGAGAGTCGGGTATCATTGCGTCAGCCACTGCTCATGACGTTCCACGAAACAGGAGGCAACTGTGAAGTATCGCGTTCTCGTGGACCAGGACGAAGATGGGATGTTCGTGGCAGAGGTGCCGGCTCTACCTGGGTGCATCTCCCAAGGTGAGACCCGTACGGACGCGCTGCTGAACATCCAAGAAGCCATCCGCGCATATGTTGAGAGTCTGGAAGCTCACGATGAACCGGTGCCGCCGTCCATTCTCGAGGAGGTAGTAGAGGTAGCGGTGTGAGCGTCCTGCCTCAGGTTTCCGGTCGCGAGGTAGCAGCGGCCCTGGTGAAGGCCGGATATGAGAAGGATAGGCAGCGCGGAAGCCACATCGTCATGCGCCAGACGGCGACTCCACACCGCAGGATCACTATTCCCGATCACGATGAGATAGCCAAAGGGACGCTGCGAGCCGTTCTGAGGCAAGCAGGCATTACGCTGGAGGAGTTCAAGCTTCTGCTGTAGTTCGGAGGGCCTCGCCGACTCGGATACTGCCTGGCTGCAGCAACTTCCTCACCACGAAGGCCTGAGCCTGGTGCGAAGCGCTCAGTCTCCAAGAAGTGCTCCCGCGAACTCAGGCACCACCAGATTCCAGCGTTTGGCGAGGAACCCACCCCACTGGCCGCGTAGCCAGTACTGGCGACTTCTAGGCCGTTCCTTTTCCCACCGGGTAAGCACCTCGTCGAGCACGAACAGGTGCGCCTGCCGTCTCGGATGATAGTATCGAGCCGGTGGTCATCGTCACCGCCTATCGGACCAGCAAGGTCGAGAAATACTGGAGAGAAGATGAAGATCTCCTACGATCCTGAGGTCGATGTCCTTAGCGTCCTTCTCAATGACAACCCTATCGAGGAGAGCGACGAGGACAGACCCGGACTGATCCTCGATCATGATGCAGACGGCAATGTGGTGGGCATTGAGGTGCTGAATGCTTCGATGAGAGTGGACAATCCACTCGAATACGCGGCACGAAGCTGAGGCTCTTCCCTCGGGCCATCTCTTTGCCGCAACCTCCTAGCGCGTCGGCAGCCAGGGTCTCACCGGCCTTCACTTCTATGGGGAGCCGCCGCGTGCCGTAGTCGACCAGGAAGTCCACCTCTCTGCCGTGCCCGTCGCGCCAGAAGTACAGGGGCGCTCGCTGCCCGTGGTGCAACAACACCTTACGAAGCTCGCAGTAGACCAAGTTCTCCACGATGGCTCCGCGTAGCGGGTGCAGATGTATGTCGTCCGGGCGGCGGATGCCGAGCAGACGGCAGAGCACCCCCGTGTCGGTGAAGTACAGCTTGGGGGTCTTCACCAGCCGCTTCGAGAAATTCTCGAAGTGAGGTTGGATCATGTCGACCAGGTAGCCCGCCCGCAGGATCGACAACCAGCGTCTCGCGGTGGTATGGGTGACGCCTGCATCGGATCCCAGCGACGACAGGTTGACCAGCTGTCCGGCCCGTCCGGCGCACAACCCCACGAAACGAGTGAACGCGTCCAGGTCACCGACCGTGGCCACGGAACGCACATCGCGTTCCAGGTAGGTGCGGATGTAACCATCCAACCAAGATGAGGGGTCCGGCCCTCGATCATGGATGGGCGGGAAAAGGCCTCTGAACAGGATCTCGTCTAGCGAGACGGGCGGCAGGCCGCGGGGAGCAGCATCAGCATCGGCGAGTTGCTCGGGCTCCAATGCGCTTCTCTGGGCGAGCTCGGCCAGCGAGAACGGCAGCAACTCGAGGATGGCCACCCGCCCGGCCAGAGTCTGGCTGATGTGCCACGACATCAGGAGCTGCTCCGACCCCGTTAGAATAAACGGGCCCGACCGGCGTTGGTCGAGAAAGCCTTGCAGATACGCCATGAGCTCCGGCGTGCGTTGGACCTCGTCCAGTATCACGCCGGACTCGCCCTCCAGCCGCCTGAGGAACCCTCGAGGATCGCTCTGCGCCTCGTCCCGGGTCTGCAGATCCTCGAGCGAGATGTACCGGAATTGAGGGAAGGCGGCCGTGGCCAGTGTTGTCTTGCCCGATTGGCGAGGTCCGGTCAGGAAGATCGCTGGAAAGGTGGCGGCGTGCCGGCGGAGTGTTGTTTCCAAGGTACGCGGAATCATGGGGGGAAGCACACGTGAGTGGCCGCCTCGGTGTCAACTGGGTTTGCCATATTCAATCAGCACAGTGCGCCGGGCTCGCGCGCGGGGGACGATGGCGCCGCCATACTCCAACCAACGTTGCACGGCATGCGCGCTCCCCCACCGCATGATGGGTTCGACGAACCCCTGCGCCCCTCGGTATCCACGACAGACCACGACCTCCCGTGGTAAGGTAGTAATGTCAGTATTACTTAGCCCCGGGAGGCGCGGTGAACCAGGAGAGCATCTCAGTGAGCAGGCTGACGACCAAGTATCAGGCCACGGTTCCCCGTCTGGTGAGGGAGAGGCTCGG
>PMIZ01000210.1 GCA_003157225.1 Actinomycetota bacterium
GTGGACCCCTTCACAGCGCCCATGGGCGACCGCACGGTTACCATGCGCAACATCTCCGTTGAGCTCCCGGGTACAAGCCCTGAGGTTCTGCTCATCGTGGCGCCGCGAGACACGCCTCCCGTTCTCAAGGTGGAGCGACTAGCCTACACGAGCGGCACCGCGATACTCTTGGAGCTGATCCAGGTGTTCTCGAACCGGCCGCACCAGAAGACGATCGTCTTCTTGTCCACCGAAGAAGGGGACTCCGGAGGTCTGGGCATCAGCCGCTTCCTCGACACGAGCGGCCGCCTGACTCAGAACGTGTCGACCATCCTCTCCATCCAAGGACTGGGGAGAGACACGACCAAGAGTCTTTCCGCGGCAGTGACCGCGCCGCAGAACACCACTCCGGGTTGGTATACCCAGCTCGTCGAGAGGGTGCTGGCTAATGCGGGTCTCGGTCTCAAACTGCCCGGTCTGATAAGCCAAGCCGCCGACCACAGTCTCTCTCTGTCGAGCGGCGACCAGGTGGCGGGCCTTAGCCGGGGCATCGCTTCCATCCGGCTCTCCGACACTGGGCCGGGCAACCCCTCAGAGGCCGGCCTGGCCAAGCAGGGCGCTGCAGTCGAGAGGCTGATCCTGTCACTCGATACCGGCAGTGAGATGCCGGGCGACCCTGGCACCGCCCTGCTGCTCAGGTCAGGGCGCTACCTCACAAACCGGGCCATCACGTTCCTTGCCGTGCTGATCATCTTGCCCACCCTGGCGGCCTTGCTTATCTGGCTCTTCTCTTCCCGCATGAAGGCGCGGGCGGCCCTGATGCACCTGCGGAACATGCTGTCGTTCGCGCTGCCCGTGGGGTTCTTCTTCCTGCTCAGCTACCTTCTGGCCCGCGCGGGTCTCATCCCCCTCTACCGCTTCGAGGTACCCACCGCGAACGGACCAGCCACTCAGCCAAGGCTGGCTCCTACCCTCATCCTCTTGCTGATCAGCTTGGTGGTGTTCGTAGCCTCGCGCCGCTTCCTCGGATACTTCAAGCCGCGAGAGTCAAGGGCAGCATCCGAGATGACGAAGCTGTGCGTCGGCTTCTTGGGGATCCTTGTGGGCTTGGTGCTGCTGGTTTCGCGGTCCCCGTTCCTGCTACTCCCGTGCTTGACCGCCGCCTGGGCCTGGCCCCTTGCCACTTGCTTCGCCGAGCCGGTCTATACGGGCGCTCTTTGGCGTCACCGCCTGACCACCAACGCCCCGGTGCTGCTGCTGGGGCTGATCGCACCAGTCGCCCTCTACATCTATTTGGCGGTGGGGCAGGGCGTCGGATGGCTGAATGCTTGGTGGTTCCTGATCGTGCAGACCGTGTCCGGCGCCTACGGCGCGCGGGGCCCATTCGCCGTGATGTTCATCAGTGCCGGGTTGGCCGTGATGCTGGGCACCAGGCGCATGCGCGTGGTGCCCATCGAGACTCTCGAGGTCACCGACGAACTCAGCCTGCTCGAATCGCCCGCGCCACGGGGGCGGCCCAAACCGAGCAGGCCGGCGCGACCGCCCCTCTCACCCTGGGGCTAGGCTCGAACTCCTAGCTTGCGAAGAAGGGCACCACGATGGAAGCGAGCGTCATCAAGATCACGAGTAGTACCGTGAGGTAGGAGATGAAGTTGAGCACTCGTCCGTTGGTGTGGTCGCCCATGAGGTTCTTGTCGTTGACCATGCGGAGCATCATCAAGAGCACGAACGGCAGCAGCACGCCGTTGCAGATCTGGGAGAAGTACATGACCTTGAGGAGCGGCATCCCCGGGACGAGAATGGGGATGGCTCCCACGGTGAGAATGCCGGCGTAGAGCACGTAAAACTGCTTGGCTTCGGTATAGCGGTGATTCACGCCTGCCGGCCAGCCCATGCCTTCGCAGACATGGTACGAGGTAGACAGGGGCAAGATGCCCGACGAAAACAGGCCGGCGGCAAGCAGTCCGATCGCGAACAGTGTCCCTGCGTGCCTGCCGGCCAGCGGCTCCAGCGCCCGCGCCGCCGCAGCCGCGGAGTCGACCTTGATGCCGGCTTTGAACAGGGTGGAACCGCAGGTGATGATGATGAAGGCCGCCACCGCCACCGCGATGATCGACCCGACTATCACGTCCACGCGGGCGTAGCCCAGTTCCTCCTTCTTGATGGATTTCTCCACAGTCGAGGCCTGAATGTAGAACTGCATCCACGGGGCGATGGTGGTCCCGACAAGCCCGATGGCCAGCAACAGGAAACCGGACGAGAACTGCACGTGCGGCACCACGGTGGCTTTGGCGATCTGGCCCCACGCGGGCTTCGACATGAACGCCGACACAATGTAGGTGATGTAGAAGAGGCAGGCAACCAGGAAGACCCGCTCCACCAGCCGGTAGTTGCCCCGAAGGATGAGAATCGCGATGGCGAGCGCGCCGAGTGGCACCAGGATGTACCTGGAGAGACCCAGCAACTCGCCGCCCGCGGCCACTCCAGCGAACTCCGACATGGTATTGAACATGTTCGTGAAGAGCAGGGCGACGAGCATGTAAAAGGTCAGTTTGATGCCGTAGTTCTCTCGGATGAGATCGGCCAGGCCTTTGCCCGTGACAATGGCCATGCGCACGCACATCTCCTGGATGACCACCAGCGCGATGAGGATCGGGATCATCATCCAGAGAAGGCCATACCCATAGTGCGAGCCGGCGAGCGAGTAGGTGGTGATGCCGCCCGGATCGTTGTCCACGTTGGAGGTGATGATCCCGGGACCGATCACGGCCAGAAGCAGGAGCAAGCGATTGCGAACGATCGCTCGTCCAAGGATCTTGCGAACGCGGAGGTACCGAAGCGGACCTTGCCGGCGCATAGTCTCTTGTTGGCTCTCGGTGGCTATGCGACCGGCGCGGTGCTTCATAGGCCTTCTTCTAGTGCTCCCGAGGCAGGTGTTCGCGCCAATCGGGAGGCAAGAGCCGGTCGAGGGCGTCGTCCACGGTTATGATGCCCGCCAGCACCCCCTCGTCCACTACGGGCAGTGCCAGCAGGTCATACTTCGCCACCAGGCGCGCAGCATCCCCGGCGTCGTCTTCGGCGAGCACGTACACCGGTTCGGGCTGGATGATGCTGGAGAGCAGGGCGTCCGGGGCGGCCACCACCAGATCGCGCAGGTTGGTGACGCCGCATAGAGCGCCCGCGTTGTCCACGGCGAAGATGGTGAATGTGTTCTCGGCGGGTAGGTCGCCGGCGCTTGCCCGGAGCTCCTCCAAAGCCTTGCCGGCCGTCAGACTGACCAGTACCGCCACGTAGTCGGAAGTCATGATGCCGCCGGCGGAGTCTCGCTCGTGCTCCATCAGCTCTTTGACGTCCTCTGCCTCTTCTTCTTCCATGCGGTCCAGGATGTTCGCGGTCTCTTCAGGCGACAACTCCTGCAGCATGTCGGCCGCGTCGTCCGGTTCCATGGCCGCGACCACGTCGGGCACACGCTCTTCTTCGATCGCTTCCAGGAGTTGGGCCTGTTCTCTCGGCTCGAACTCCTCGATGATGTCGGCGACCATGTCGTCGTCGAGCGAATCGAAGACCATGGACCGCTCGGAGTTGCTCATCTCGCTCAGGATCTGCGCCAAGTCGGCCGTGTGAAGCTTCGCCAGCCGTT
>PMIZ01000343.1 GCA_003157225.1 Actinomycetota bacterium
CCCCATGAGCCTGCCGTTCTCCGACACGGGCTCCAACTACTGGGGAACGGCGCCCCGGCCCTACACCGCCCAGTACTACCTGTTCGACACTTACCCCTCCACCAAGGCGTTCCTCGATGGCGACAACGCCGTCGGCACGGCCGCGCACACCGGCACCTACGAGATGGTCTCGGGCTACGGGGACTGGGCCTGGAGAAACGTATATCAGACGTACAGCCTTCCGTCGCCGTCGACGATCACTCTGAGCTTCTGGACCTGGTTCGACACCGAGGAGAACTACGACTACGGCTACGTCGAGGTCTACGATCAGAGCACCAGCCAGTGGTATGCCATGCCGGTCGTTGATGACGGCGCCAATCCGCTGACCATCAGCGACAGCGATTCGGAGGGTCAGGCGAACCCGAACGTGCCGCCCGGCCAAAACCCGAAGGACTACAAGACCGCGGGCAGGTGGAACGCTTTCACCGGGTCCAGCAGCGCGCTACCCGGGAACCTGAACGGCTGGGTGCACGGCAACGTCGACCTCAGCGGCTTCGCGGGCGACACGGTGACAGTCTACTTCCGCACCTGGCAGGACGGCTCGTTCACTTTGCAGATGATGTACATCGACGACGTGACCATGAATGAGACCGGGCACGGCTCATTCTCCACCAGTTTCGAAGGCGACATGGGCGGTTGGTCGACCCCGGCCACGGGTGACACCGCTGGGTGGACGCGTGGCACCGGACTCCTCGCGAACAATTGGCAGGGCACCTTGGTCTCGATCGCCGATCAGCCCAGGGTTCGCCCCTGGCAGCCCCCGGTGGGCTCGGCGGCGACACTGCCCCTGCTCGGAGTGTATCCGACCTTCATGAGACCCAGCACTCAGTCAGGCACGGTCTATGGTTTCGAGCAACTCTACGCCACAACGCCGAAATGGCTGTACGTAGTCAGCAACCGCGCCGACCACATTCTCGCCTCCGATTACTATCTGCATGTCTCGAAGCAGTGATCACAGGTAGCCGCCGCCCGGTGTGAGGAGTCACTCACAGCGGGACCGGCGACAGAGCTAGTAGCGGCCGCGGGCCGGGTCTCCCCGGCCCGCGGCGCATCTGTCGAGAGGACTTCTTTTGGACCATTTTTCCCTGCAAGTCCCCAAAACCCGCGCAAACAGCGGAGGCCGCCCGTGGCGGAATGGCCGGCCGCTGCAGCCACCCGCAGGGAGCGATGTTTTCCTGTTCGCAGACGGCCTTGAACCCCTTGTATTCCCCAGAGCGGGCGCTAGAATCGTAACTGTAGTCCCGAGAGTTCAGACGCAGCGTCTGAGGTGCTTACAAGGGGACCCGCAGAGGAAACGCGGAGACAAATGGCCGCGAAGTACAGCGAAGCGGGGACGAAGTGAGGGCCGTTGAAAGGCGAAAAGCGAGGGCACTCGGGACTACGCTTTTCCTCTTTCAGGGGCCGTGCCGATTGCCGAGCTTGGCCGCTCCCTTGCGGGACTCTCAGCCAGATTCCGTTGCCAGCCGCTCCATGTTCTTGCGCCATCCGTCCGCCGTCTGATGGATGATCCTTCCCGCGAAACGCCTCCGCAGTTCCACGAGGAAGCGCAGCGACCGTGCCGGAATGGCAAGTTCTGCGTTGTCGCCGGTGAACTCCTCCAGCGGGCTGTAGAGCGCCTGCTTCGAGAACTGCGGGGCGCACAACAACCGGGAGACGAGCGCCGGGAGCTCTTCGCCGCCTCTGAAACAGT
Source organism: Actinomycetota bacterium (assembly GCA_003157225.1). Next base: position 1,730 of record PMIZ01000343.1, read on the forward strand.
AGGTCGCGCGGTCCTCGACGGAAAGAGCTTCGAGGAACCAGACGCCGCCCTTGCCGTTCAACATCCAGAGCGGTTGCTCGCCCTCCGCCAGCTTGGCCGGCGGGGTGACCGGGTCGGCGGGCGAGGTGGCGGGCTCGGCCGGCGGGGTGACCGGCCCAGTCGCGGGGTCAATCGCGCCTGCGGCTGCGCCGTCCTCGACTCCAGCGTCTCCCAGGTTCGCTCCCCCACGGGTGAAGCCGAGCCAAATCGAACCGGCGTCCGCGGAGCTCGATCCTCGACCAAGTAGATAACGTCCTTCTTCGCACCTAACGAGGCGCGGCAACCACTCGCCTTGGAAGACGCGCGTAAATCCCGGGCAGGCGGACTCCATTGCCTCCACTTGCATGAGCCTCCCCGGCAGCCACCTACCGGCCAGGGCGGCGCGGCCGCCCGCCGGCAGACCCGGCACCGTCGCCGCAAGCATGGCAGCGGACTCCTTTGCCATCAGGGCGCGATTCGCGCGCAGGATCCCGACGAACTCGTCCGTCTGACCGGCCAGCTTGGAGAAGACGACCTCGTTTCCCGGCCAGTCGTGCACCTGGATGGAGTAGGTCGCTTCGTCTAAGGTCACGTTCTCCGATAGAGCCACGAATAGCGGGTCGAGATCGCGGCCCTCGCGAGCGACAACAAGCACGTCCTCGAACAGGAGCGCCTGGAAGGGTTCGGGCGCCCCGGTGGCCGGCGCCCCGGTAGCCGGAGCCCCAGGAGTCGGTGCCCCGCCGGCGCCGACTCCGTCCAGCCCCGCCACCCGGCCGGCGAAGCGCTTGCCTTCACCGGTCCCACCCAACCGCAGAACCTCCGCCCGAGCCGAGATCCACTCACGCCGCAGCTCCTCGAGCAGGGTAGGTCCGTCGGAGCCGAGACGAGAGAGGACCAAGTGGGAGGCGCCGCCCGCGGCGAGGCCCGCCGCGGGCTGGGAGCCCACACCCGCCGGCTCGTCTCCCGGGAAGACGACATCCACGGTGTACCCGTCGCCGGCAATGCCCGCTATCTCGGCCAGCGCGACAGAGATGGGGCTGCCGTCTTCTGGCGAGAGAGTCAGATGCTCGCCGTCAAACGTCCACTCCCCCGCCCCCGCACGGGTGCCGAACGCAAACCGACAGGTGCGGGTCATCAGACGGACTTGGCCCCGCACTCCGGACAGAACTTGGCGTTGGGCTTGAGCTTGGTCCCGCAGCGCGGGCATTCCGTTCTCGGCGAGAGAGAACCGCCGCATTCTTGACAGAACTTGCCCCCGTCGTTCTCCGCCCCGCAGGTAGGACAGATGACTACGGCTTCGTCGGCGAGATTGAGACCCGCGGTGAGGTCCTGCTCGCGCAGCTTCGCCTCCGCCTGCTCCACGGTCAGCTTGGCCTGGATGGAGCCGATCTCCCGCTGCGTGATCGGAGCGCAGTTGGTGCAGAGGCCCCGCTCGGCGTTCCAGCAGATCTCCCGGCACACCCACTGGCCGCAGCGCTTGCACTGGACGAAGAGGGGCTTGATCTCCTGGACCGCGTCCTGCAGGGCCTTGTCGTGAGCGGGGCCGGAAATGATGTCCTGCAACTGCTGCGCGCCATACGAGGCGTTTCCCATCACTCCACCAAGGAGGCCTCCTGCGCCGCGCAGAAGCCCGGTAGCCATACCGCTCTTGCTCGCCTTGAAGCTCGACATGTAGCCGTTGCCGCAGCTCTCGCAGATGAACTTGAACTGGAAGCCGCTCTGGGTGGAGAGATCCTGGTAGTTGTCGGTGAACTCGATGTGGGCCATTCCTACCCCCATGGGATAGCGATTAGCAAAGCCGCGTAGCCAGCCGAACCTATCAGCGCGGGGCGCCCGTAGTCAAGTAGCGGCCGGCGTGGCATGCTTAGCGAATGACAGCTGAAGAGATCATCGTCGAGGTGAACGAAGCGTTTGTCGAGCTTCCCCGGCCCGGCATTCCCCCGGGCTTCGTGCCTTCCGGCAGACTGGGCAATCCGGGATGGGACGCGGTGGAGTATCACCGGGCACGCGCCTTTGCCGACCTGGTGCCCGACCTCGTGAAGCACGTTCTCGAGCAGCCGGCGAAGTACCTGCCCCGGTTTCTCCAAGATGTTGGCGACTCCGATCGGCTGCGGGTCTTCACGCCGAGACATATGCGGGCCTTCCTCCAGGTGGTGGAGTTCCTACAGCGGGAGCACACCGCCGTCGTGGCCGAGGCCGGCGCGACCGGCGAACTGGAGAAAGCCCGAATCAAGCTGGAGAGAATGCTCTCGCCCTAGCAGCCTCCTAGGCTTGTTCTTCCTGCTCTCCCAGGACCTCCGAGTGGCTGCGTCGTAGCGGCACCTCTTTGAGGAACAGCACCACCACGAAGCCCGCGGCCAGGATGAACGTCGTGAGGATGAACAAGCTGCCGATGGCCGACTGCAGGCTGTGCCGCACCGCGATCATGAAGGCGTCGTACACACTCTGCGACTTGTCGCCGAACTGGCTGAACAGGCTGGTGAGGTGGGCCTGGGCCTGAGTGGACAAGAGCGCCTGCGGATTGTTGATCTGCGCGGCGGTGGCGGGGTCGGTGGCCAACGTCTTAAGTTGGGGCGGCAACGACGTCGCCAGGGCACTCGCAAAGCGGCTGTTCAGCATCGTCCCCAGCACAGCCAGACCGATGGTGCTGCCGAGCGTCCGGAAGAACTGCAGCCCGGCGCTCACTTCACCTAACCTGTGGGTGGGGTACTGGTTCTGCACGATCACCGTGAAGGTGCTCATGGCGATACCCAGCCCGAGACCCATGATGATCATGAAGCCCGCGAGGGTAGCCGAAGAGGTCGTGCTCGTGAGGCGCGAGAGCAGGTACGCCCCGGCGGTCACCTCAGCGAAACCGAACACGACGATGACCTTGTACCGACCCGATCTCCCCAGCACCTGGCCAGCGCCCACGCTTGTGACGATGGCGGCGAGCATCATCGGCATGAGGATGATGCCGGAGTTGGTCGCCGACTTGCCGAGGACGCCCTGCACGAAGAGCGGCAGNNCCGAGAAGACGAACAGGCCGATGATCATCGGCGACGACCAAGCATAGGTGTTGCCCGCCCAGCTGAAGGCTAGGAGCAGCGGCACCGCCGCCATCACCAGAAACGCCGTACCCAGGTAGTCCACCGCGTGCTTGCGCAGTTGCGCGTGTCCGGGGAGAGCGACGAGGGCGAAGGCGATGGCGATGACGCCCACCGGGAGGTTGACGTAGAAGGTCCAGCGCCAGCCGATGCTATCGGTGATCCAGCCGCCCAGCAACGGTCCGATGATGGTGGCGAACCCGAAGACGCTCATCAGCAGCCCCGCCCACCGAGCGCGCGCCGCCGGCGGGAAGATGTCTCCCAGGATGGCTTGGACGATGGGGAGCATGGCCCCGGCGCCCAGGCCCTGCACGCCGCGGAAGCCGATCAACTCGATCATGGTGCGGCTCTGGCCGCACAACGCGGAGCCGATCACGAAGATCACCATGCCGAGGACGAAGAAGCGCCGCCTGCCGAACGCGTCGGACAGCTTGCCCCAGATGGGCATCGAAGCCGCCGAGGCCAGCAGGTAGCCTGTCGCCACCCAGGCGTAGTGTTGCAGTCCATTGAGATCGGCGATCACCCGCGGCATGGCGGTGCCGACCACCGTCTGGTCGAGGGCGCTCAGCAGCATGCCCAGCATAACGCTGGCGAGCACGAACACGATACGCCGCCGGCTGAGGACCACACCCCAGGGCGCGGCGTGTGTGACCGGAGCAGTTGGAACGGCGGCGCCGGTGGCGTCCAGTTCGGATTCGGTGCTCATGGTGTGTCCTCTTGTGGTGGCTGGACGGGCGCGTCGCTCGAGCCCGTGTTCTGGAAGTTGGTGACAAGTGCCTGGAGGCCCTGCTTCAGCGCCCGCAGGTCGTCCTCGGCCATCCCCCTGAGCCACGCCATGAGCTGGTCCTCCCGGCTCCGGCGTAGACGCACCATCAGAGCGTCGCCCGCCTCCGAGAGCTCCACGAAGGTGCGACGCCGGTCTTCGGGGTCGGGGTGCCGCACAACCAAGTCGCGAACTACCAGCTTCTCGACGAGGAGACTCGCGGACGACTCAGATACCTTGAGGATCTTCGCGAGTCCGCCCACGCTCTGCCGGCTGTGCTCCTTGAGCATGACCATGGCCTTGAACTGCCCCATGCCCATGTCGAGGGCGAGCCATTCGGCGTCCTGCCCCTTCGCGAGCCCGGCTACCAGATGCATCAGCTGATTGCATTGCTCGGGCAGTTCTTCGCTGCGAATGTCGTCTGTCACCGATCTGTCCTCATTACCCCGGAAAATGCTTCCTTCTCAAAATTTTGTTGATTCTACCAAACTAATAGCTAAGGCCAATGTAAATAGTCCAGCCGCTGGGCGTGAGCGGACGCTGGCGAGAACGCCCGTGAGAAGGAGGCCAGATACGCCGGTGATCTTCCTGTCCGGCCCGTCCGCTATGCTTCCCGACGTCGGATCGGCGAACACCGGAGGGGTGCGATGCTCGTTTCAGCCATTGTCGGCGTCGTCATACTCATGGCGGCTCTGGGATACGTGATGTTCCGCAAGTTCACGGTCACGCGGCAGGAGATAGAGTTCGGGGCGCCGCAGGACGGGGTGTCGGCAATCTATCTCGACATCCGCGAAGACACGGTGCGAAGCATCCACATCGTCTACACGGACGGCACCGTGAGCGAGGTGCGCAAGCTGCGCGCGGCTTAGAACTCGTTTCAGAATGACGCTTCGCCGGGTGCCCTCTGGGCGTCAGGCCGCCCGAGCCGCCCCGGCGGACCGGCCCCACCGGTTGCCCTGTATCATTGGGCCATCCGTCTCAACGGCCTCGGAGTCGAACGTTGCCCGTTTCGTCGCAAAGCGAAGATCATCGGTTCATGGCCATGGCGCTCGATGAGGCGCGAAGCGCGGCTGCCCAGGGAGAGGTACCCGTGGGCGCGGTTCTCGTCGTGGACGGAGAGGTTGTCGCGAGCAGGGGTAACGAGCGGGAGCGCCGTCACGACCCCACCGCGCACGCGGAAATGCTGGTGCTACGCGACGCCGCGGGCATCGCGGGCGGATGGCGCCTGCGCGACGCCACCCTGTATGTCACCTTGGAGCCTTGCGTCATGTGTGCGGGGGCCATCGTGCTGGCGCGCATCAAGCGGCTGGTCTACGGCGCCGACGATCCCAAAGCCGGTGCGGCCGGGACCATCTTCAACATTGTCGATCACCCGGCGCTCAACCACCGTCCGGAGGTGCGGGCTGGGGTGATGTCCACGGAAGCTTGCGGACTCCTGCGCGAGTTCTTCGCGGAGCGGCGCGAGCAGGACCTGCTGTAGGACAGCGCGTGGACGATCATCGCGGTCATCATCATGCTCTCCCCGCCACGCCCGACGCGAGGCTGATCCTCAGCATCTTCCTCAACCTGCTGATCACCCTGTTCCAGGTCGCCGGAGGCATCCTCGCCAACAGCCTGGGTCTGCTCTCCGACGCCGCCCACAACCTGAGCGACGTCGTGGCCCTCGGCCTCAGTCTTTGGGCAGTCCGCCTCGGACGGCGCCGCGCCACTCCCACCCGCACCTTCGCCTACAAGCGAGCCGAGATCCTGGTCGCCATGTTCAACTCGGCCGTGCTCGTCGCCATCTCCATCTACATCATCGTGGAGGCGGCCCGCCGTCTGCTTCATCCCGAACAGGTGCACGGCCTCTACGTGGTCGCCTTCGCCGGCGCGGGCTTGGCCATCAACGGGCTGGCCGCCCTGCTGCTGCGGTCGCACGGCCATGACCTCAATCTGCGGAGCGCCTTCCTCCATCTTGTGGGCGACGCCGCGACGAGCCTCGGTGTCATGGTGAGCGGGGTCATCGTCTATCTCTGGAACTGGAACTATGCCGACGCAATCGTATCCGTCCTGGTCTCGCTCTGGATCGGCCGGGAAGCGATAGGCATCGTTCGGAGCACCGTGAACGTGCTCATGGAGGGGACACCGGAAGGTCTCGAGTTCGACGACGTGGAACAGGCCGTGCTGGCAGTGCCGGGGGTGAAAGGCGTGCACGACCTCCACATCTGGGCGATCTCGTCGAGTGACCTGGCGCTTTCCGCACATCTGGAAGCCGACGACGCCGCGCTCTCCGAGACCGCTGCGCTCGTCAGCGCGGTCAAGAGCATGCTCGCCGCCAAGTTCGCCGTCGGGCACGTGACCCTGGAACTCGAGCCGGTGGGCGGGGAATGCGCCGGAAGCTGCGAGATCCCGCGGCCCATGCCCGCCCGGGACGAGCGGCACCGGCGCCACCAGCGCTGAGGGTCGGACCCGGTGGAACAAAAGTGGATCATCGAGTTGGCGGACGAGCAGGACGCTCGGGCGATTCTCGATCTCCAAAGACTCGCCTATCAAAGCGAAGCCGCGATCTACGACGACTACACCATCGCCCCGCTCACCCAGACGCTGGAAGAGACGCTGGCGGACTTCGAGCAGCAGGTCGTCCTGAAGGCGACCGTGGATGGCCGCATTGTGGGGTCGGTGAGGGGGCGCCTTCGAGGCGACAGCTGTGAGATCGGGCGGCTCATCGTCCACCCCGATCTTCAGAACCGGGGCATCGGCACGGCCCTCATGAACCGGATCGAGCAGCACTTCCCGGCCGTGCGCCGCTTCGAGCTCTGCACCGGCCACGCGAGCGAGCGCAACCTCTACCTGTATGGCAGGCTGGGCTACCACGCCTTCGACCGGAGGCCGGTGAGCAATAACCTAACTATGGTGCTGATGGAGAAGTCCGGGGCCACCGGCCCAAGGTAGCGCGCACCGGCAGGAAAGCCGACCGGCGGCGCCGCGAACCGGCGGCGTCGCGAACCGGCAGCACCGCGAACCGGCGGCGCGCCGCGATGTCCAGGCGCAGTGAGGCCCCTGCACCGGGGGCTCGGAGCGGTGCCTCCCTTGCGGTCTCCTACATCTTCTTCTTGCCGCGACCGGCGGCCGCGAGAGGGGCGATGGCTATCCAGAGCGTGATGACTATCAGCATGGACGTGGTGTAGCCAACGTCCGGAAGTCCGAGCCTGCTGGAGATCGGGTCCCAGAGAAGCATGAAGAAGAGGGAGCTAAGAAAGAATCCTGGTATGGCCGCAAGCATGTTGAAGTAGCCCATCGCCGTCTCCTTTGTCGGTCAGGTTCCTACTGCCAGTACAGGTGGGTACCCGGAAAGCGAGGAAGTTGCACACGCATGATGCCGACACTCGCACAAGGGTGGATCGCCGTGAAGAGCGCAGGCAGGTTTGCGGAGGGCGCGCCCGGGCTCATAGGGGCTGTGGAGGAGATCGCGCCTCAAGCACTCGTCTTCTCGAGGAGCAGGGCTGAGGAACAGAAAGCGAGGCGAACCGCGCACGCATCGGCTACAATCCGCAGTGCGCTGCGCGAGGCTTGCCGGCAGAAGGGCCTCGCCAGACGCGCCAGTGGAGAGGTGGCAGAGCGGTTGAATGCGGCGGTCTCGAAAACCGTTGTGCTGTTTACAGTACCGGGGGTTCGAATCCCCCCCTCTCCGCTTTGGAAAGCCAAGAATGGCTAGGGGGACCCGACCGGTGAGGCCGGGTTTTCGCGTCTTTCGCGCGAGTTCGGTGGCAATCCGGGGGCAAACTCGGCAGCAGGTAATGGATGGAGACGGACGGAATGACACCAGGTAACAGACCGGCTGATTCCCGCCCCCGTAGCCTGCTCTCCTCCTGACCCCGGGGAGACTCGTTTGCGAAAAGTCCCCCCGAAGCATACGCACCATGCGAGCTCCAGCTGAGCACGGGCCTCAGCTTCGCGATCGACCTATTGTCCGACCGCAGAAGGCTTGACCCGAGCGCGAAGCGCCTCGTTCATCGCTGTGAAGCCGGCGTCCGTGTCCCGGAGCATCCCGCGCATGAACGGGACGAGGATGCCGCGAAATGTCTCGCGTTGCGTGAACCGAACTCGACCACCCGGCAATGGCTCGATACGCAGGCTGTGGGCACCGTCGAGCATCCGTGGAACCAGAAATCGCCCCAACCAGCCGATCGACATTCCCGACTCGTATTCGGTTACCGTCGGGGTGAAAGTCATGGCCCTTCGGTTAGGTGGCCGAATGGTGACCTTGAACCTGTCGCCTACCGCGGTTACTTTCCCTTCGATGGTCATGAACGGATTCCACTCCTCGAAGGCGGCGAAGTCACTGAGAACTGCCCATACCGCACCTGGGGATGCGTCGATGTCGATAGAGTGCTCTAGGGTCTTCATCCTGTTCTCCTTGTCCAGAGCGTGCTGCCTCACTTTCCAGATCGCCTTCCCTTGCTGTAGCGTTCCTGTCCAGTGCGGTTCGTCTACAGGATGAGCGCGTCCAAACGGAGGACCCAGCTTCTTACTTCCGCTTGCGCGCCCGAACCAAACACCTCGGGGCCCCGGACGGCGCGGTTACGGCGCACGATCTCGCCCCTGCCGGACACATAGAGAGTGAAGGGGCAGATGAAGCACGGAGCGTCCAACGCGTTGCAGCTCACAGGCCAAACGTCAGTGGTGCCCTGAGCGGCGGACTCGCCTGAGATAGGTAGCGGGGGTCCCGATTTCCGTGCAATGGTGCAATACCCGGCCGAGTATTGTGGCATTGTGCCAATCTCGGGACCCCCTGCCCACTGCCGAAAGGCCGAGTCTGAACTCGCTCGCAGAAGACGGATCGGGACGGTCGGAATGACACCGGATGACAGTTACCGCCGGTCCGCCGTATAGACCCCCAGCAACGAGATATCAGCGTGGGCGCGGAGTTGACCATGCAGGCACCAGTGGACTTTGCGGTAGAGTTGCGCAGACTGAGCAGTCCTCGTTAGGTAAGAATGGGGTAGTACCGTGTTCTGGACAGCGCTCAACGACCGGCGCAGCACTGAGAACGCTGGCATGATAGTGCGTTCGCACGCGGCCTTCGGCGGCCAGGCCATCGTGATCATTGGGCAGGAGCCTTGGCAGTTCAAGAAACGAGCCCAGGCCTTCTCTCGTCATCTAGAGCGGCTCTGCACCTTCATGTATTTGCCGAATGAGGGCGCCTTCTTCGAGTGGTGTCGGAGCGAAGATATCATCCCCGTGGCCGTCGAGATCGCTGATCCTCCCCTATTCTTGCCTGGGGCAACGTTCCCGGAGCGCACCGCACTCGTTATCGGAAACGAACGCACAGGGCTCGGAGGCAACTTCCTCGCGAAGTGCCAGCGGGTCGTGACTATTCCGCAGTTCGGACCGGTGGGATGTCTTAATGCCGCCGCCGCAGCTGTGGTCGCAATGTACGAGATCACACGCTTATGTGACGTCGAGCTTTCAATAGGCGGCGGCAAGTACCTGGTCGATGAGTCCGGGGATGCTGCTTCTCAGTCAACAAGCGCATAGATCTGGCACGCGGAGGCGCTCGGCTAGAGTAGTGGTTCGCGGAGAGTGACGATGGGAGAAAGCCTAGGTGAACCTGAGTGTCGGCGAAGCCAGGATTACTAGTCGGCGTTGTCGCGTACCAGGTACGTCTGCTCACCTCTTTGTGCCAGCCTCACGCCTTCGCTCTTCCCTCCTTTGAGTGCCCTTCTTAGCCCGGCCCAGAGAACTCCCGGCTTCATGTTCGCGCCAGCTGTCTCGGTCGTCTTCGCTACGGCCGTACTTCTCTCAGCGTCATTGGCCTCCAGTGCAGGTCCCGCTCGATACCCAGCCCCAACGGTCCTCGCACGCCCTGCATTTCGTTCAGGCTGACGTAACCTAGCTCCGGGCACCCCAGGTCGCAGAGGCCGAACATGGTGAAGTCGTCGCCCTCTGGCGAGCCCTCGGTGATCCACCAATCGCCGATACCGCAGGGGTTGAAGAAGTGGACGAAGACGATGGCTTCCTCGCCCAGGGACTCCTGTGAATAGAGGGGCGGAAGAAGTGCCTCCAGAGCCTTTCGTAACATGAGGTCAGTGCCTCCCACACTCGGATGGCCGTGGGAAGTCATCCTTTCACAGAGCGGGTGAGAGGAGATACCTACTCCGCGAGCCGCCGCACCAGGTACGTCTCCTCACCTCTTTGCGCCAGCCTCACGCCCCCACCGTCCTTGCCTTTGAGTGCTCGTCGCAGCCCGGCTCGCAGAGTCGCTGGCTTCATGCCCTCGATGGTGACCTTCATGGAATCCGTGTCTTGCGCCATGAAGTCGGCGACGATATCCGCGTATTGGCTGGTAGCGCGGCGCTCAGGAACGTCGCTCTCGGTCAGCTTGTAGTCCTTGGCCATGGGAGGCTCCTTCTGATCGCTGTGTGGCCAGGCGTAGTGTTGACCACAGAGCGGGAAGCGAGAAACCCAGCATCTATGTTGGCGATGTGAGTACGCGAACCTCCAAACGGGGAGCACCTATCCTGCTACGCTACAGTTCCGCGTCAACGGAATAAGGAGAGCGCATGCCCGCCCCGTTCTCATACACTCCGGAAGACTGGCACGCCGCCAAGGTTCACGTCGTGGTCGATTACACGGTTCATACCGACAAAGAGTTCGATCAGGCTGTCGAAGCAGTCATGCAGGCGACTGCCGATGCCGGGTTCAGAGTACTGTTCGTACACGACGTCGCAGCCACCCTGGCCGAGAAGGGCTTCGACCGCGAACGCGTCAGCATCGTCGAACTATGCAATGCCAAGTTCGCAAGCCAGGTGCTGGCCGCGGACGTGAAGATCGGCCTGATGCTCCCTTGCCCCATCATGGTGTACGCCGAGAAGGGCCAGGTCTTCATCACGACGATGCGCCCCACCCTCATCGGCGGATTCTTTCCGGACGCGGACATCTCGAGCGTGGCCGCCCAGGTGGAGGCGGTGCTGATAGGCATCATCGACACCGCAGCTACCGACTGAACTGAACACCGCGGAGCCTACCAGCTTCGTCCAGGCATCTGCGGCGAGGTCGTGGTCCCAGGTGTCATTGAGCAGATCGCAGGTATCAACGGGCGCTCTTGATCGGAAACCGTCATTCGGCCTAGGAGGGGCCGCCCGGTTTCGCCCCCGCCAACAAGGGAAACACAAGACGGTGAACTCTCGCAGGATTGGTCGGGTTGGAAGGGTGGTGGCGATGGCCGAGGGGACCGACGTTGGCGCAACACACCGAAGCGTGCTCGTCGCGCTAGCCGGGGATTGCGCCGAAACGCTCGCGCTGTTGGTTGCGGCGTGGGTGACGGGTTCGGTCGCTCTGCGAGCCCAGACTGCAGCCAGTCTTGCCGCCGTGGCAGTCGAGGTTTTCCTGCTCATCGGCGTGCTCAGCAGCGCTCGCCCCCCGGATGAGACCCATCCGCTCGGGTATGGACGAGAGCGCTTCTACTGGTCGCTCTTCGCGGCGCTCGGCATCTTTGTTGGCGGTGGCGGACTTGGGCTCGAGCAAGCTGTCCACTCGGCGATGCATCCATCACACGTTGACAACTACCTGGTCGCCTACCTGGTATTGGCCGCGGCCATAGCACTAGAGGCGTTCGCTCTCGTGGTCGCGGTGCGACCGCTACTCAGACAAGCGGCAGGACGCGGCATCTCTCTGCGAACTCACCTGCTACGGAGCACGGATCCCGCCTTGACCACAGTCGCGCTGAGTGGAGGCTGCGCCGTCATCGGTGGCGTCGTAGCCGCGGTGGGGTTGGTCGTGAGCCAGCAGACGGGAAGTGCAATCCCCGACACGGTGGCAAGTGCGCTCATTGGTCTTCTACTGCTTGTCGCCTCGGTGTTCTTGCTGCGAACGAATCGAGAGCTTCTCTCGGGTCGCGGTGTCCCGCTTCCTATGCTGCGCGAGATGTGCCGTATCGTCGCGGCACAGGAGGGCGTGCTCGACGTCCCGGAACTGTTCGCCGTCGTCGTCGGGCCCTCGAGCCTGATCGTCGATGGGGCTATCACCTTCGCCGATGGCATGGACGTACTGAGTGTGGAACAGACAATCACGCGCTCCGCCGCCGCGCTTCGAGAACGCTGGCCCTCAATCGAGTATGTGTACCTCACGCCGGTCTCCCAGGCCCGGCCACGCCGCGCCACCCGCTTCAGTGCCCCTGCCGACGGCAGCAAGTAGGCCCCGGGTTGGATAGTCTGGCGCAGACCTCGGTGCGATTCGATCGAACTGTCGCCCGGGAACCGGTCTCGGGTGACTCTTCGGGCCGTCTGGCGATGACGCGGGCAAGGACGGTGCCAGAGTCCTCAACGGTTCGCCGACCGGCGGCTCCACGCTAGCTGAGCTTGGTGCGCTCGGCCATGCAGCGCGTTTCTCTCGTGAGATGACGGGTACTACCACTAAAGTAAAGGGTCCGCACGCCGGGGGTTATCGCATTCGGGCACTGGAGACCACTTGACGACTCACGATCCAAGCGAGCGCCGCCCGGATAGACGGCATTCAAAGCGCGAGCAGGCCGAAGGGGCATTGCGCGAGAGCGAAGCGCGTTTGCGCGTTGCTCTTCAAGATACGCCTATCACGGTGTTCAACCAGGATCGGGACTTGCGGTACACCTGGATCCACAGCCTGCAGATGGCTCTGCGTCCCGAGGAAATCGTTGGCAAGACCGATGCTGACCTTGTGCCGCCGGAACAGGCCGCCCGACTAGTCGCCCTCAAACGCCGGGCACTCGAGAGCGGGAGCCCCGTTCGCGAGGAGATCAGCGTCGAGGTGCTCGGAAAGACTCGTCACTATGACTGTGCGGTCGAGCCCTTGCGAGATAGCGCTGGGCAGGTTGTTGGAATCACCGGCGCCACCTGGGACATAACCGAGCGCGGGCAGTTGGAGGCATCTCTTCGTCGCACGCAGTTCATCGTTGACCATTCGCAGGACCTCATTCACTGGGCAAGCCCCGACGGTCGGATCCTATACGTCAACGACGCCAGTTGTCGCCGCCACGGCTACTCCCGCGAGGAACTGCTGGGCATGACCGTCGGCGACATAGATCCCGGTGCGCCTAGGCCGTACTCGAGCGGCTTCCAGGAGATCAGGGAGCGGGGCTCGTTCACCTTTGAGTCGCGACGCAAGACCAAAGATGGGGAGATCTTCCCGGTGGAGGTGACGCTGAACTACGTCAACTACGAAGGCCAGGAGTACAACTGCGCCATCGCGCGCGATATCAGCGAGCGCAAGGCGGCCGAGAAAGTGCTGAGGCTGACCGAGTTCTCGATCAACCGCGTCACCGACGGGATGTCGTGGACAAGTCCCGAGGGACGCTTCCTCTTCGTCAACGACTCTGTCTGCCGGCGTCTGGGCTACACCCGCGAGGAGTTGCTCCACATGACAATCCGGGAGGTCGACCCCACCGCTCCCGAGCCCGGGACCGAACAATGGCTTGAGTTCAAGAAGCATGATTCGCTGACTTTTGAGTCCACTCACCGGACGAAGAGCGGAGAGGTAATCCCGGTTGAGATAACCACCAGCCGCATCGAGTACGAGGGCCAGGAGTACATGGTGGCTCTCAGCCGCGACATCACCGAGCGCAGGCAGACGGAAGAGTTGCTGAGGGATGAAGCCTCTCGGTGGCGCCTCCTGGTACAGCAATCGACTGACGGC
>PMIZ01000145.1:0-276 GCA_003157225.1 Actinomycetota bacterium
TTCTTCGACGCCTATGCCGCCCATCCCGACTACGCGCTGGCCTGTCTGCGGGCTGCGGCGGAAGCCGGGGCTGAGGCGGTGTGCCTTTGCGACACCAATGGGTCGGCGCTGCCCATGCAAGTGCAAGAAGTGGTGAGGCACGTGGTGCATCTGCTCGGCAAAGAGTGTAGGGTGGCCATCCATGCCCACAACGACGCGGGGTGTGCCGTGGCCAACTCGCTCGTGGCGGTAGCCGCCGGCGCCGATGTGGTTCAGGGCACCATCAACGGCTATGGA
>PMIZ01000145.1:283-538 GCA_003157225.1 Actinomycetota bacterium
CGCGCACAAGGGCGGGATGCACGTGGCCGCGGTGGAGCGCGACCCGGCCACCTTCGAGCACATTGACCCGTCTCTGGTGGGCAACAGTCCGCACGTGCTGATGTCGGAGCTCTCGGGCAGGGCGGCGGTGAGGCAGCGGTTGAGGGACTTGGGCTATCCGGGCCAAGAGGAGAAGGAGTTCGTCGACCGCGTGCTCAAGCGGGTCAAGGAGCAGGAACACGCGGGGTATCACTACGAGGCGGCCGACGCGTCGTT
>PMIZ01000145.1:549-5349 GCA_003157225.1 Actinomycetota bacterium
CGACGGGAACGGCCCGGTGAACGCGCTCGACACCGCGCTGCGGATGGCGATAGAGCGGACCTTCCCGGAGGTCAAGGACATCCACCTGATCAACTACAGCGTGCGTATTCTCGACGAGGACAAAGGGACCGCTGCCAAGACCCGCGTGCTCATCGACTCCTCCGACGGCCGGGACAACTGGGGCAGCGTGGGCGTGGGAGTGAATGTGGTAGAAGCGTCGTGGCAGGCGTTGGTAGATTCCATCTCCTACGGGTTGCTGCGACGCATGGCGAACGAGCTAGAGGCTGCTGAGGACTGACCGGGAGGCGCGATGAAGCTGGCCAGGATCGAGTACCAGGGCGAGATATGCGAGGCGACTGTGACTTGCGGCGGATACCTCATCGAAAGGCCCTCGCGCTTCGCGGGGACCTCGGTGGGTGAGGACGAGATGCGCCTGTTGCCCCCCGCGGCGCCCGGCAAGATCCTGGGCGTGGGCTGGAACTTCCGTGAGCACATCAAGGAGATGGTGAACCGCTCGTCCACTGTCCGCTACGACGAGGCTCGGGCCGAGGAGAAGCCGCACCCGGTACTGTTTCTCAAGCCACCCTCGAGCCTCATCGGCCATCGGGACACCATCCTCTATCCCTTCGACGCCACGCGGGTGGAGTACGAGGGGGAACTCGCCGTGGTCATCTCGCGAGACACCAGGCGGGTGACCCCCGAAGAGGCGAGGCAGGCGGTGCTTGGTTGGACCTGCGCGAACGACGTCACCGAGCGCGACCAGCAGGGTCAGGACAAGCAGTGGTGGCGCGCCAAGGGGTACGACACCTTCGCGGTAGCCGGGCCGTTTCTGGAGACCGAATTCCCGAGCCCCGAGGCCTGGATCCGTACCCGCGTCAACGGTGAACTGCGGCAGGAAGCGCAGGTGCTGGACATGATCCGCGACCCCTTCGAGGTGATCGCGGTGATCAGCCAGGCGATGACCCTCAACCGCGGAGACCTCATCATGCTGGGCACCCCGTCGGGTGTGGGTGAGCTGCATCCCAGCGACGAGGTCGAGGTGGAGATCGACGGGGTAGGCTACCTGCGGAATACGGTCGACCTCGAGGAGCAGGCGTGACTTCCGCTCCTGCAACCCCGGGGGAAGGCTGTCCGGGGCTGGAAGAGCTGACCGCCGAGCAGGTGGCGGAACGGCTGGGTCTGGCGGCGCACCCCGAGGGCGGCTACTTCCGGGAGATCTATCGGTCGCCCGCCGAGGTCGAGACCGGAGCCGGCAGTCGGCCTCTGTCGACCGTGATCCACTATCTTTTGACTTCCGGGGAATCGAGTCGCTTCCATCGGTTGCGCTCCGACGAGCTCTGGCTGTACCAAGCCGGCGCGCCGGTCCAACTGGCGCTGCTGGGCGAGGCACTCACGCTGCACGTGCTCGGGTTGGACGATCCTCAACTCCTCGTCCCGGGTGGCTCGTGGATGGGCGCGCGAATATTGCCCGAGGGCCAGACAGACTGGGGCGAGGGCAGGGCGCCCGAGAGGCGCTGGACACCCGATCGCCGTCTGAGTCCCGAGCTGCAGTGGGCGCTTATGAGCTGCGTGGTCACGCCGGGATTTCACTTCGACGATTTCGAGCTGGGGGATAGGCAGGCGCTGCTGCGGAAGTATCCGCAGGCGCGCAAGGTGATCCACACTCTTACCCTACCCTGAGTTCGCGGGAGCGGGCATCTCTCCAGACGCTGAGGGGCTACGCGGCCGGGTGTCCTCCGCTCGCTATTGGCCCCGGCGCGGGTACGCGCGGCCAAATGCTCGTCTGCAGACACCCGGCCACGTAGCTACCCAACGACTAGACGCGCAGTTCCCGTGCTTTGCAGGGAAGGAGGCTGGGGAAGGATGACGTCTCGGTGCGACTTCCATCGCCGCCTAGGCGCTTGTCAATCTGCTGGGGCAGAAGATGCAAGCGCGCCCAGGAGCGCCTCGAACTCCAAACGCAGCACCGGCACGTCGCGCTGAAGCGCCCAGATGGCAGAGAAGACCTGCTGTTCGAATGGCTGCTCGTCGAAGTCGACGCGACCGAAGTCGGTGCGTTCGCTCTCCGAAAGCCCGATCAGGAACCTGTTCTTGTCCAGGGGCGCAGGCTGCGGTTCGGGCGCCGGCGCGGACTTCTTGCGGAACAGCGAGTCGAATAGGCCCATTCCGATTTCCCATGCGAGTGTAGATTGCGATAGTGCCCACATCCGGACGCACAAAGGACCACAAAAAGAGGAGCAGCGCCATGCTTCCAGGCCCCCGATCCAGCCAGAGATCTCCGATGTTCTTGACCACGACGCCACCAAACCGGTTCGGACACCTCATGGTCCGGTGGTGGCGCGCCACTAGCTCCGGCGCCTGCCCGCCCACTCACCGTCCCGATCCCACCCACGACGGCCGAGGGTGTTGCCGAGAAGCATCACACGCACCAGGAATTCCGACAGACAAGCGAAGCGTGAAGCGGCACAACCATGGGTAGGTTGTGCGTATGTAGCGTGGGAGGCAAGACCCTCGCCCGGCAATTCCCGCTAGCAGCGGACTTTGTTCACCTACAGCTTACGAGAACGCTTGAGGGGCCAGGTGGCTTCGAGTAGAATCAAACGGTGAAGGCCGCGTGCCGTGACGCTTTTTGCAGGGAGACCCATCGCTTTGTCATCTCCCCCTGAACCCGTGGTGAAAGACCAAGCCGAACCGCCAGTCGCCCGTGGGACCGCCGGCTTCTGTCATCTGCACGTGCACACCCACTACTCCGCACTCGACGGCGCCTGCAAAGTGGAGGAACTGGTGGCCCGGGCCTCGGAGTTGGGCATGCCGGCTCTCGCCATCACCGACCACGGCGTTCTCTCCGGCATCATCCAGTTCTATCAGCAGTGTAACAAGGCCGGTATCAAGCCCATCATCGGGCTCGAGGCCTACGTGGTGGAAGATCGCTTCCGTAAGGAAGGGCAGAACGAAGAGCGGTGGCACCTCACGCTGCTCGCGCGCGACGACACCGGGTATCGCAATCTGCTCAAGCTTGGCAGTCTGGCTTTCCTCGAAGGCTACTACTACAAGCCGCGCATGGACTATGTGGCGCTCAAGGAGCACGCCGAGGGCCTCATCTGTCTCACCGGGTGCGCCAGCGGCCGGCTGTCCCGCGCGCTGCAGAACGGGCAGACCGCCGCTGCCGACGCCGAGATCAAGCGCCTGCTCGAGATCTTCGGTGAGGGCAACGTCTATCTCGAGATGCAGGAGACCGGCATTCGCGAACTGGCGGAAATAAACCCCCGGTTGTCCGAGCTGGCGGCGCGAACGGGCCTCAAACTGGTGGCTACCAACGACGTCCACTACCTGCGCGAGGAGAATGCCGTCGCGCACGACGTGCTGCTCTGCATACAGACAGGTTCCCGCCTTTCGGAGGAGAACCGCATGCGCTTCAGCTCCGAGGAGTTCTTCCTCAAGGACGAAAAGGAGATGCTCTCCGCGTTTCCTGACCATCCGGAGGCCGTGGCGAATAGCCTGGAGGTAGCCGAGCGCTGCAACGTCGAGATCAAGCTCGAGGAGATGCTGATCCCGCGCTTCCCGGTGCCTGAGGGGTACGACGAAGCCTCCTATCTGCGCGAGCAGTGCGAAAAGGGTCTTGAGCGCCGGTACGGCGGCACGGTGGCGCCGGAGGTCCGCGAACGCCTCGAGGTCGAGCTCGCCGTGGTGGAAAAGATGGGCTTCCCGCCCTACTTCCTGATTGTGTGGGATTTCGTCAGTTTCGCGAAGCAGAACGGCATAGCGGTCGGACCGGGACGTGGGTCGGCGGCCGGCTCGCTGGTGTCGTACCTGCTCGGTATCACCGACCTCGATCCCATCGTGTACGACCTTCTGTTCGAGCGGTTCCTCAACCCCGACCGCATCAGCATGCCCGACATCGACATCGACTTCTCGGTGACCGGCCGGGAGAAGGTGATCGACTACGTGGCCAACAAGTATGGTCGCGACCGGGTAGCTCAGATAGCAACGTTCGGCACCATCAAGGCTCGGCAGGCCATTCGCGACGCCGCCCGGGTCATGGATGTGCCCTACGGCCAGGCCGACCGCATCGCCAAGCTGGTGCCCGAGGTGCTCAACATCACGCTCGACGCCTGCTTGGCGGACTCCAAGGGCGAGCTCCGCGCCGCCTATGACAGTGATCAGCAGGTGCGCGAAGTCGTCGACATGGCTAAGCCTCTCGAAGGCCTTATCCGTCAGGACTCCATCCACGCAGCCGGGGTGGTCATCTCTAAGGGCCCGCTCACCGAGCACTTGCCTCTCATGCAGAAGGGCGACGCCGAGGTAGTCACCCAGGTGTCCATGGGCGACGTGGAGAAGCTCGGTCTGCTGAAGATGGACTTCCTCGGGCTGCGCAACCTCGACGTCATCGACAGCGCGGTAGATATCATTCAAGCCGAAGGGCATCCCGACTTCGACATCGAGACCATTCCGCTGGACGACGCTGGCACTTATCACATGCTGGCCAAGGGGGACTCGGTCGGCGTGTTCCAGTTCGAATCGAGCGGCATGCGCGAGGCGCTGCGCGATATCCAGCCCACCCGGTTCGACGACCTCATAGCCCTGGTGGCTCTCTACCGGCCGGGCCCCATGGAGTTCATCCCGGAGTATGCACGCAACAAGCGCGACCCGAGCCGCGTGCGGTACGAGGACGAGCGGCTGGAGCCCGTCCTCAACCCCACCTACGGAGTCGCCATCTACCAAGAGCAGTTGATGGAGATCTCCAAACGGATAGGCGGTTTCACGCCCGCGCAAGCCGACGACCTGCGCAAGGCCATCGGC
>PMIZ01000077.1 GCA_003157225.1 Actinomycetota bacterium
TCGACGCGCTGAACCCGCGCACCGCCGGTCGAGAGATCCCCGCCGGACTGCTCAGTCGATGGCACGTGTGGCTCTTCACGCTGTCCAGCTTGGGCGTTCTGATCGTTGCCACGTTCAATCTGCCGGTGATCACGCGGTACCTGTGGCCGATCGTAGTCATCCCGATGTTGATCTATCCGTTCACGAAGCGCTGGACATGGCTGTGTCACCAGCTGCTTGGGGCAACGGACGCTCTCGGACCAGTAGGCGCCTGGGTGGCCGTGATGGGGAAGGTCACCTGGGAGCCCTTTGCCTTGGGTGCCGCCGTCGCGCTGTGGATAGCCGGCTTCGACGTGATCTATGCATTCATGGACATCACTGTGGACCGGGCTCAGGGTCTGCACTCCATCCCGGCCGATCTCGGCCACGAGGCCGGCTTGTGGAGCACTCGCGGCTTCCACGCCGCCGCGGTACTCCTGTTGGTCTGGGTGGGCTACATGCAGAGCGCCGGCCCGGTCTACTACGCGGGCGTCGCGATCTGCGCCATCCTCTTGTTCTACGAGAACTGGCTCATGAGAAAGGCAGACCTGACTAAGGTGGGTGTCGCCTTTATGACCATGAACGGCCTCTTGAGCGTCGTATTCCTGGCGTTCACGACGATGGCCCTTTTCGTGCGATGACCCCGATCGACGCGACTCCTGAACCACGTAAGATACGGCAGATGTTCGACGAGATCGCTACGTCGTACGATCGTCTCAACGACCTGATGACGGCGGGGCTGCACCATCGCTGGCGGGAGCTAGGGGTAATGCTCGCGCAAGTGGGGCCGGGCTCCTCCGTTCTCGACGTGTGTTGTGGCACCGGCGACTTCGCTTTCGCCGCGCGGAAGGTGGTCGGGCCGGAGGGTCGGGTGGTCGGCGTAGACGTGTCGGAGCGGATGTTGAGCGTCGCGCGGGAGAAGAGCGGGCGGAACCAGCAATACGTCGACTTCCGCCTGGCTGACGTCCTGGCCCTGCCCTTCGCGGACGGCGAATTCGACGCGTGCACGGTCGGTTTTGGCATTCGGAACGTATCTGAGATAGTGCGGGCCTTCAGCGAGATGCGCCGGGTGTGCCGCCCGGGGGGCAGAGTGGTTTGTCTTGAGATAACCCAGCCGCACATTCCTGTCTTCAAGCAGTTCTACAAGGTATGGTTCGATTTCGCCGTTCCCCGCCTGGGCAAACTGGCCGCCCGCGATGAGGAGGCCTACCGTTACCTACCCGCGTCGGTGAAGCGCTTTCCCGCTCCCGACGAGCTGAAGCGCCTGATGGAAGAGGCCGGGCTGAAGAGCGTGCACTATGAGCTGCTGGCCGGTGGTATCATCGCGCTTCATCACGGTGTAGCCTAGGGGCCTGCCAGCTTCCAGTGGCCTTCCAGTGGTCTTCTCCGGAGCCGCCGCGCCGTTGTGTTAGACTCCGGCCCATGTCCGCGCCTGCGCCCCTCGATCCGCTTGCAGTCGTCGAAGAGAAAGTGGCTCAAGGAGACCGACTTTCTGCCGACGACGGACTCGCCCTCTTTGAAGCGCACGATCTCCTCCGCGTGGGGCGTCTCGCCGACCGGGTGCGCCGGCAAAAGGTCGGTGACGACGCCTATTTCGTCGTCAACCGCCACATCAACTACACCAATGTCTGTCGCAACCGCTGCCGCTTCTGCGCTTTCTCGAGAACCGAGGACGAGCCGGGAGCGTACACGCTCACCGTGGACGAGGTGCTGGCGCGTGCGCGGGAGGCCGCCAAGCAGGGCGCCACGGAGATCCACATCGTGGGCGGAGAGAACCCGAGCCTGCCCTACAGCTCCATAAGGGCCATGGTGGCGGGCATCCGGGAGATGGCACCCGCGGTGCACATCAAGGCCTTTACCGCCTCGGAGATAGCCTGTTTCGCCGAGGCCGAGAAGCGGACCGTGGAGGGGATTCTTTCGGATCTCAAAGACGCGGGTCTCGAAAGCATGCCAGGTGGCGGGGCGGAGATCCTGGGGGCCGGCGTGCGTGCTCAGGTCTGTCCCAGCAAGATCTCGGGGGAGAGATGGCTCGAGATCCATCGGGCGGCTCATGACCTGGGTCTGAGGACGAATGCCACCATGCTCTACGGGCACGTGGAGGGGTACGCCGACCGAGTCGATCACGTGCTCCGCCTGAGAGCGCTCCAGGACGAGACCGGAGGTTTTCAAGCCTTCATCCCGCTCGCCTTCCAGCCCAAGAACAGCGCCCTTTCTCATCTTCCGCCCACCACCGGGGTGGACGATCTCAAGACGTTGGCCGTGGCCCGCCTGCTGCTGGACAACTTCGACCACATCAAGACCTATTGGATCATGACAGGCCTGAAGCTCGCCCAGGTGGCCCTCTTCTTTGGGGCGAACGACATGGACGGCACGGTGGTGGAGGAGGTCATCTCCTTGATGTCGGAGGCCGGTCACGGCCAGGCGCTCTCCAAGGCGGAGCTGGTGCGGGTCATCCGGGACGCGGGGCGCACGCCCGTGGAGCGCGACGCGCTCTACCGGGTCGTGCGTCGCTACGACGCGGGCGGCGCGGGCGGATGGGGGCCCAGCGCCACAGGCCCGGGCCCGAATGCCG
>PMIZ01000021.1 GCA_003157225.1 Actinomycetota bacterium
CTGACTTTGCCGCCCAGCGCGACGATATTTACCGTTACTTCCGCCTTCGGACCCAGCTCCACGTCCGCACCGAGGGTCCAGACGTCGCCGTCGACGCGGGCGTTGGCCGTCACTTTACCGCCAATGCTGATCACGTCGGAGCTGACCGGTGCATTCACGACAACGGGACGCCCGACGCTCGCGCCGCCGCGCAGGAGGAACGACAGCCCATTCAGGCCGAGGGTGACCGTGCTCGCGCCGTTCCTGTAGACGACGCGGAGGGGCAGCAGGTTCCACAGGCCTTCCCCGGACTTTTCCATGACACCGAACTCGATGCCGACGCTCGATGCGCCGTCGCCGATCTCGATGACGCCGGGATGAAGCTGCACGCCCGGCGGGCTTTCCGTGTATGCACGGAGCACGGAGAAAAGCGCAAGCAGAGCGAGGATGGTGATCACGAGCCGTCTCATTAATGGTTCCCCCGCTGGAATTATCGGATGCCGGGCAGATAATTATTCGGGTTGATCGGAACCCCGTTTTTTCGGATTTCGAAGTGGAGATGGGGCCCTGTTGCGTAGCCGGTGTGACCGACGAGGCCGATCACCTGTCCCGTGGAGATGACGGCGCCCACATGTGTCAGGATCTGGCTCATGTGGCCGTAGACGTAGCTGAAACCCACCTGGCCCTGGACCTGCACGTAATTGCCCAAAGTCGCGTCGTACTGGGCCGCGATGACCCGTCCGTCCGTGCCCGACCTGATCTGGGAGCCCTCCGGCGCGGCAATATCGACACCCGAATGCCGACTGGGCTCGCCCGTGAAGGGATCCAGCCGGCGGCCGAACGGCGAGGACTCGTAGCCGTGAATCGACAGAGCAACCCCGACGCCGTTGGCAAGGGCGAGCTCGAAGCCGGTGTGCTGGACGCCCGGGAAAAACAGGAGCATACCCTGCGTGAGCTGGTCCCGGGTGATGCCGTTCGCTGCGAGCACGTCCTCCGGGGCGACTTTCCGGACGCTGCACATGGCATTGAGATCTCCCGTGAAGGTGAGGAAGATGCCGTCTTCCGTGGGTATCTTCAGAAGCTCGCCCACACGCACATTATGGACTCCGCGCCCCTGCACACGGTTCATGGAGGAAACGGTATCCATCGAGAGGCCCAGCTTCGTCGCGACGCTGCCGATCGTGTCTCCGGGTTTCGCGCGGTAGAGCAGGACGGAAAGAGGTGCCTGGGTGGTGGAGCCTCCGCCAATCGAGCCGTCCGAGACGGCGAAATGCCGCGGCTCGGCGGTCGTGCGGCCGTGGCCGGGGAGAAGGAGGGACCAGTCCGTGGGGTCGTAGAGGATCCGTTCGCCGGGACGCGGGAACGGAAGGCGCGCATCGAGTGCGAGCACGACGACGGCCGTCACGAACAGCAGCGCCAGCGCGGACATGACGTGGCGGCGGATGCCCAGGAGCGGGACGAGGACATGCGAACGCAGCAGTTCTATCAGGCGCTCATGGTGTGTCATGATCGTCACCACTCTATTTCAGGAAGTGAAGCGGGTCAACTGCCTCTCCGTTCTTGAATATCGAGAAATGCACGTGCGGCCCCGTGCTGTATCCCGTGCTCCCGACCTCCCCGATCTTCTGTCCCTGCTGCACCTTCTGCCCATGATCCACGATATAGCGCGTCATGTGACCGTAGAGGGTCTGGTAGCCCCCACTGTGCTTGATGATGACGTAATTGCCGAAGTTGCGGTTGAAGCCCACCTCGGCCACGGTGCCCGCCATGGACGCAAGAATCGCGGTGCCGGGCCTGCTGGCGATGTCAATGCCATTGTGGAAGCTGCGAACGCCTGTGAACGGGTCGGGACGGAAGCCGAAGAAGGAGCTCAATCCGCCGAACACGGGGTAGCGGAACAGCGTGCCCAGCACGCGGCTCAAATCGGTGGGGTTCATCCGCGCCCCGGGCAGGAAGATCTGCTGTCCCGACCTGATCACGGAGCTCGTGAGGCCGTTCCAATCCAGCACCCCGTTGAAGTCCACGCCCGCGTTCCGCGCGATGCCCTGGAGCGTGTCGCCCCTGCGGACCGTGTACTTCAGGCCGTCCGAGTTCGGGATATCCAGTGTCGACCCGGTGGCAACCCCGCGGGCGTCCGTGATGTCGTTGAAGCTCACCAGGGTATCGACATTCAGCTTGAAGCGCGCGGCGATCCTGGACAGGTTGTCACCCGCCTGGGTTGTGTACTGCGTCACCTTCAGGCTGTTCAGCAGGACCGGATTGACATCGCCGGCCGGACGAGCCGTCTGCGCGGGCACCATGAGGCTGTACAGCGCTGGATCCACGTCCGCGGGCGCGGGAAGCGCCGGATGAGACGGCGCGATCATGAGCCCGGTGAGGCTGCCGGTCGAGATGAGCGCGAGGATCAGGCCGGCAAGGGCTATCCCGATGAAAAGCCATGGGCTGCGGAAAAGTCGCGCCAAGGCGCTGGGGAAAACCCGGGAAGACGAGAGCGCGGCCGCCGTCCGAGGCGCATTGTGGCGCAGCGCGGAGGCGCGGGCGCTTTCGACGACGTGCGTCCGCAGCGCCCTGACGGCCCTGCGGCGCCTGCCCAGGATGAGCTGCCGCTGGAGGAATCGCGGACCCTTGTCCTCGCGGTGCTGCCGCATCCTCTGAGGCTTTCTGGCATGGTACGGCTGCGGGGTTGCCGCCGGCCTCGGGGCCGGCGCCTGACGCTGCCCACCGAGCTCCCGGTTGCTCCAGCGGACCCCGACGGGTCGCGCCCTGAGGTGAACGGGCGGTGTGACGCGTTTTGCGACGTGCTGACGCTGGAGAACTGTGAACATAGGCGCTACCCACCATATCGACATTTGTGCCGCGCCGTATTACTATGAAGCGCCCGTGGGAGGGGAACGCTGCCCGTGACTGATCGCAGCGAAAAGACACGCGCCCGGAGGCGCGTGGTCGTCTTCGCGTCGTTTCTGGGCCTTATCGCCCTCGTCCTCGTCGTCCAGCTCGTGCGGCTCACCGTCGTGCTTCCCGCCCAGGAAAGCGCAGAGACCTTGG
>PMIZ01000107.1 GCA_003157225.1 Actinomycetota bacterium
GCCGAAGATCATGAACAGGAACCAGATGAGCATGCCGATCCAGACGATGGCAAACATGATCGCCATGAATCGCGCCACCGTCCGCACGCCGAGCATCATCAGGCCGGTGAACACCACTGTCGCCACCGTCGAAACGATCATGATGTCGGCCTTGGAGGGGCTCAGCAAGAAACCGCTGTGGATCCCAGCTACATAGGCAAACGACGGTGCAAGGAGGCTGAACATCAGCGTGAAGTTCAGCGACACCCAGGTGAGGTAGACGAACGTGAGCGAGAAGTTGCACACGAAGCCGAGCCCGGGGCTGAGCACGCGTGAGACCCAGACGTAGTCGCCGCCCGCCCTTGGCATGAGGACGGTGAAGTACAGGTAGACGAGTGCGAAGCAGGTGACCAGTGGCGTCGCGATGAGGAATGCGACGAACATGTTGGCGTGCGGCCAGAACACGGGAGTGAACCCCATGATCTGCGTAATCCCGATCGGCAGCAGCACCGCCGCCAGGACCAGGTTCATGGCGTCGAAGCCACTGAGCTCCCGCACGAGTCCGGTGGAGTTCCTGACGAACAGGCCTTTCTCCTTCTGCGCCGGCTCGGCGATTGTTGAAGCCATCCTTCCCCCTTTCAGACTCCCAAGCTAGTGCTGACACCCTTCGCCCGACTCTCTCGCAATGAGCCATTCAGGCTCCGAGTGCGAAACCGGCGCATCTCGGAAGGGCTCGAGACAGCCGTTGGGTCAGGAGCCGCAGTCCGGCAACGGCCAGCCTCCTTCCTAGTCCATGAACGCGCCGCCGTTGACGGACAGCGCCTCGCCAGTGATGAAGCTCGAATCTGGACCGATCAGGAACGCTACGGCGCGTGCCACGTCGTCTCCGGTCTCGATCCGGCCCAGTGGAGTGTCCTTGACGTATGAGTCGAGTACCTCCTCCGGGGACAGGTCGCGCAGCTTGCCCTCCCAGACGAGCTCGCGCTCCTGCATGCTGGTGGCCACGTAGCCAGGGCAGACGCAGTTGACGCGGATACCATGGGGGGCCAGCTCGTAGGCCATGGCCTGAGTGAGCCCAACAACACCGAACTTCGAGGCAACGTAGTGCGACAAATAGGGAACGTTGCCCTGCTTGGCCGCCATTGAGGCGACGTTGACGATCGAGCCGCGCCGTCGAGCCGCCACGAGTCTCCTGGCAAACTCCTGTCCGCAGTTGAAGACGCCCGATTCGTTTACGTCGAGCATCCGCTGCCATTCCACGTCCGGCATCTCGAGGAACGGGATCATCGATGAGACGCCGGCGTTCGAGACCCAGCCGTCCAGGGCGCCCAGGGCATCCTCGGCCCGGTCCATTGCCGTCCTGATCGACTCCCTGCTGGTCACGTCGAGCTTAGTGTGAAACGCGCCGATCGCTGCGGCCACTTTGGCCGCTGCAACCTCGTCCACATCGGTGACGGCAACCGCGTAGCCGCGCTCGGCGAGCAACCGGGCCGTTGCTTCCCCGATACCGCACCCCGCGCCGGTGACCAGCACGCTCATCTCAGGACCTCCTTAAGTGCCGGGTATAGCGCCCTGTACCGTTGGTAGTTGCGCTCGTAGGCGTCGTTTGGCCGCGGCTCGATTACCTCGCTGACGGACACGAAGCGCTCCACGTCGCGCCAGTCGGAGAACTCACCGACGCCGATGCCGGCGGTGAAGGCCGCGGCGAAGGCGGAGCCGCTGCGCAGCGTCACCTTCTCCAGGGGGACGCCCAGCACATCGGCGGTAATTTGCGTCCACACCTTGGAACGAGAACCGCCGTCTGTAACGCGCACGCGCCGCGGAAGATGTCCGCGCTCCGCGAAGACGTCAAGGTGATGACGGAAGCCGAAGGCGATGCCCTCGAGAACGGCCCGAAACAGGTGTCCGCGATCCTGCGGCAGGCGCAGACCGACGAAGGCTCCCGTGGCATCTGGGTCGTTTATCGGTGTCTTCTCGCCCAGGAAGTACGGCAGCGCGACCACACCGCCAGCGCCGGGCCCGACCCGATCTGCTTCAGCGTCTAGTGTGGCGAGGTCCGCGCCAGCGGCGACAACCCGCTGGAACCAGCGGATGAGACTGCCGCTGGTCGCCATACAACCACTCATGACGTAGCGGTCGGGCAGCAGATGGAAGTCGAGGTAGAGCCGCTCATCAACAAGCGGCTCATCAACGGCAAGCATGATGTCGCCGGCGCCGCCGAGCTTCACGAGCAGGTCGCCGTCGTTGAGGATACCGGCGGCGAAGGTAGAGCCGATGTGATCCGCCGTGCCGGCTGCAACCGGCACGCCCGCCTTCAGCCCCGTTTCTCGCGCCGCCTGGGCGGTGACGCGGCCGACGATCTCCTGGGGGCGCCGGATAGGCGGCAGCAAGCCCAGGTCTGCGCCAGACGCCTTCAATATGTCGTGAGCCCACGTCTTGGTCTCGAGGTCGTAGAGGCCGGTCTCCAGGGCCCAGTTCGATTCGACGGCACGTTCGCCGCTGAGGCGCATGGTGATGTAGTCGTAGGAGCCGAGAAGCGTGCGCGCCTTCTGCCACACCTGCGGTTCGTGCTTGGCGAGCCACAGAAGTCGCGGGCCGGTGGACT
>PMIZ01000125.1 GCA_003157225.1 Actinomycetota bacterium
CATGCTCGCCGGAGAACGCAACGATTACCGGGCAAGGGCTCTTGCGCTACGCCAGATAATCCCTCATGGCGTGGAAGTATCGGATTGCCCGCCCAATGCCGCTGGTCACCACCATAGCCCGCGCCTGGCCACCGATCTTGNNTCGCCCGATCAGCTCGTCCACAAGCGGAGTCATGCGACTTCTAAAGCTGGCGGCGAGGGCCTCTCCCTGTGGACCGTGAAGAAGAACGTCTCGGAGCCCCTTGTTGCGAGCCTGTGCCTGTAGCAGCCGTTCAAGAAATGTGACCCAACCATCCCAGGCGGTCGGATGGCCGATAGCCTCGGTGGCGAAAGCCGCTGCTTCGCCAACCTTGTTCTCGAACAGCGCCTCGATGAGGGCCTCCTTGTTCGGAAAGCGTCGATAAACGGTACCGACGCCGAGGCCGGCACGGTGGGCAACGTCGTTGAGGGTCGCTTCCAGACCCTGCTCAGCAAATACCTCGGCCGCGGCCTCCAGCGTTCGCTCACGGTTACGCACAGCGTCT
This sequence comes from Actinomycetota bacterium, assembly GCA_003157225.1. The sequence goes on from PMIZ01000125.1 coordinate 525, forward strand.
GCCCGAAGCCTGGACGCATTTGGACCGGCATCACGGTTGTCTGGGTCCGTCACCAAAATCAATCCTCTTCTTCGTCTCTATTTTGGCTGCTAGCACTCCGGATACGGTCATGTTACGCTCCTATGTGGAGCTGATGGCTCCGGATAGGAAATGAAGGAGACAGTACGAACAGTCGACCGGGGAACACCACATCTGCCGCTGTCGCCCACCCGCACCGCGACCCCCATCATGAACGGCGGTGGCTGATTCTCGGGGTGCTCGGCTTGGCTCAATTGATGGTGGTACTCGACGCCACCGTCATGAACATTGCTTTGCCCACTGCTCAGCACGCGCTCGCCTTCTCCGACGCCGACCGCCAATGGGTGGTAACAGGCTACGCGCTTGCCTTCGGCAGCTTACTCCTGCTCGGTGCACCCCTGTCGGACTTTCTCGGGCGCAGATTCGCCATTATCGTAGGGCTTGGGGGCTTCGCCGCAGCCTCGGCCATCGGCGGGTTCTCGACAAGCTTCACCATGCTGCTTGGCGCCCGGATCCTCCAAGGCGCTTTCGGGGCGCTGCTAGCCCCCGCTGCACTATCGCTTCTCACTATTACGTTCACCGATGGCGAGGAACGTGGCAAAGCCTTTGGCATCTACGGCGCCCTCGCCGGAGCGGGAGGAGCGATCGGCCTTCTGCTTGGGGGAGCGCTCACTTCCTATGCCTCGTGGCGCTGGAATCTCCTTGTGAACGTGCCCATCGGCGTCGTGACGATCGCCGGGGCGGCACTGCTAATCCGCCACAGTCGTGCCGCCAACCACACCCCGCTCGACCTTCCAGGCGGCGCCGCGGTAACCTCCGGACTATTCGCCCTTGTCTACGGCCTCTCCCACGCCGAGACCGCGTCCTGGACGAACGACGTCACCGTGGCCTTTCTTGTCGCTGCGGTCATTCTCCTTGGGTCCTTTGTGGTTATCGAAACGCGGGTCAAGCACCCGTTACTTCCCATGCGCGTCATTCTCAGCCGCCACCGCGGCGGTTCGCTCCTTGCCCTATTGTTCAGTGGGGCCGGGATGTTCGCTTTCTTCTTCTTCCTGACGTTCTATCTCCAGGGCACGCTCGGCTACAGCCCCGTGAGGACTGGTGTCGCCTTCCTGCCGATGGTCACCGTACTCGTAGTGGCGGCCCAGTTTTCCACCAACCTGCTCCTGCGTCGGTTCGGCCCCAGACCACTTGAGACTTTCGGAATGGTGCTTGCAGCCATAGCAATGCTTCTGCTCACGCGCATCGGACCGGTTTCGAGCTACGCCACGGTGATCCTACCGGCTCTACTTGTGTTCGGCCTGGGTCTCGGCCTCGTCATGCCGGCGGCGATGAACGCGGCCACTCTGGGCGTCGAGGACAGGGACGCGGGCGTGGCCTCAGCCGTGGTGACAACCATGCAGCAGGTCGGCGGTTCGATCGGAACGGCATCGCTTAGCACCTTGGCCGCGCGAGCGGTCACGAGTTTTGTGGCCGGTCATCAGGGTACGGACAACGTCCGGGCGCTCGCCCCTCTCCATGGCTACGTAATCGCCTTCTACTACTCGGCTCTCGTTTTTGCCATCGGCGCCGTGGCGGCGTGGTTGTTGCTCGGTCGCACTGTGCCCACTCGCCTTGCGCCAGAGCAAGCCACGGCAGAGACGGGCACTCCGGCGGAAATCAGCTCAGATGAAGGCCCACATCGGTCCGTCACCTCATGGATGGGCTTCCCGGGCCGCAATGAACTCAACGATGTCTCTGGCGTGCAGAGCGCAGGGAACGACACCGTTTGTGAAGAAGTGAACGCCCCGCGTCAGCTCACCCAGGGCAAAGAGTGAGTCTGAGACAAGGCCGCTCCGGTCTATCACCCGGCCGGTGTCGAAATCGACGTTGATGCCACCGCTGGGATGTGATGCAGCTATGCCGTCCGACAGCATCTGACGGAGAAGTCCGCTGTCGATCTTCCAGGCATCCATGCATTGGCCTGTTGCGTTGATGACTACCGGCACCTCAAGGATCCGGCATGTCCCCGCCCTGTCGCGCAGTTCCACGGCGAAGGTGCCCGCCGTCGGGTCATGAGCGATGCCGACGATGCCTGAGAGCACTTCCAGTTGCCCAGAGCGGAGCACCTCGCGCACCCTTCTTGCGTTCTTCGCCGGCATCGGGTAGCGATAGACGCTCCAGAGGTTTCTGTATTCGCGGTCGAAGCGAGACTGATCATCGAGGGACAGAAGATTCCACAAGCGTCCGATGATGCCCTCCGTGGCCAGCAGCGCCGCTTGATAGGGAATAACGCCGGCGTCGCTCTTTGCGAGATCGCGCTCGAGGATCTCGAGAGTGCTCCCCTCGGGGTTGGCCGCCTTCCGCCGGTCGATGGGTCTGCCCGCGGCGACTTCCACCTCCCGGAAGAACAGATCGACCAGTTCATCCAACCCAATGCGCGGCTGCCGATTCTTGACCATCAGACCTTGGATGTTGCTGAGGGAGACAAACTGGGGCTCGTAGCTGCCCAGGTGACCGCGGACTTTGGGGAGCAATCCGTTTCTGGAGGCGAAGTACACCTTGTCCCTTTGCCCAGCTGCAAGAAGCGTATGGAGCGTGTCGATCGCAGACAGACCCGACCCGATGATACACACGGGGTCGGTTCCCGAGACGTGGTCGATTATGGCCTCAACGGGCCACGGATAATGGAGGAAACCCTTGGCACCCCACAGATCCTCAAGGACCGGACTGGGGAAGTTCCCCAGCGCCAGAACGACGTGCTGCGACTGGACCATGGCTCCGCTTGCGAGTTCGATCTGATACGTCCCACGGGACGGACGTATGTTGGTTGCTTCATCGTGAACACATTCGATCGTGACCCTGGCGCCCCGCAGCGCCTGCGCGAGAATGTCCTTCAGATACTGGCCGTACACCCGCCTGGGGGGGAACTCCTCACCCACCCACACAGGCGACGATGAAGCCACCCAGCGCGAGAAATGCATGAGATCGCCGATAACCGCCCCCATCGTTTGGGCGTGCATGTTGATGATGTGAGCATTCAACGGAGTGCTGTAGGCCAGCCCCGGGCCAAACTCCGAGCCCTTATCGACGAGTAGGATCTTTGGCGAAGTTCGGGAGATGCCGCCAAGACGCTCCGCAAGCTGCTGCAGAACGAGTATGCCGCTGGCGCCCCCTCCGATAATGGCTACGGTCGCTTCCATTACGCGATCATAGCCGAAGCTAGGGCGGCGTGCTCTTGGCAAGTGACTCTTTGTGGAAACGCGCACGGGTTCGAGCAACAGCTCAATACCTGGTCGCCGGGAAGTGGACCTAAGTGGACAACTTCTGAACCTGCGGGAAGAGGTNNAACTCTCGAACCTGCGCGGAGAAGTAGAGTGTCTGTCCGAGCGGCAGACTGCCTAGCGCATGGCCCGCCGTAGAAGTCCAGAACCGTCGTGCTGTGCAAACCATGCCGGGGGTCCGAATCCTGCCTTCTCCGCGTATCTGCCGCGGCGAGTCACCCCGACATTCCCGACATCCGAAATCTCTCTCGAGCTGCCTAGACGTTCGCCGTGTCTATGAGGGAAGCCGAGCGCCCCTCCTCGTAAGCGCGCTCGCGAAGCACTATGGCCCCGTTCGAGCACGCGGCCGCGCACTTCCCGCACCCGCGGCACTTCTCTGGGTGACGCACGCGCACGTGCTTGTGGACCAGGAATCCGACCACCCTGAGGACCTCCCTCCGGCACACCTCGACACACTCTCCGCAGGCCTCGCAGAACTTGGGGTCGACCTCGATATATCCGCTCGACCAGCGTGGGTGATGATCGGCCCGGGAGCGGCGTGACGTTTCGACCTGCAGTGCGCTCATAGCCTGACCCCCATGGGCGCTCTTTGTGGAGTCCGACGTCTACGCGCTATCTGCCGCACCCCATGCCATGTGCATGCCACCGAGAGAACAATGGCGACGGCCATATGGTGGGCCACCTGACTGCGCCCATCGCCGACGAACCCCGTAACAAGTGATGCCACTAGGAGCCCAACAAGCACCGCATAGACGAGCTGACACCGCAGGCTTCTTGCGCCTCTCCTTTTTGCGAAAGTAGTCAGTGATCTGCGCCTGTCAAAGAGGTGCCACAGAGTCGAGACGGTGAGGCCAGTTGCGATGACCACGTGAAGGATCCGCAGACCGACCGTTTCGCCACCCGAGGAGGGGACCGTCGCCCATGCATCGCCGTGAGGTATCCGCCCGAAGATCAGCAGGCCCGTGACAACCGTACCTCCGAGCGAGACCAGACACGCGTTGGCGCGGGCACGCGGGCCGCTCCGTATTCGACCTCCGCAGCGCGTGACTGCTCTGGTTACCCTCTGCCGGTCTGGTCGACGGATGACCCTACTTGCTTTCAGCGCAGACCTTCTACGAAGGCGCGTAGCTTGTCTAGAGCCACAGCTGTGCCAGCCATCTCCTCGATGCTGAGAGCGGATGACAACGTTCCTTCGAACTCACGGCTGCGCTTGAGCAGCTCATCCATCAGCTTTTGCCCCTTGGGCGACAGTCTGATGCAGGTTCGCCGACCATCGTTGGGATCGGCACGCCGGCGCACGAGCCGCTCACTTTCCAGCTCCTGCACATGCCGCGTGACCGCAGCCGCGTTGATACCAAGCTGACGGGCGAGCTCCATGACGCCGACATCGGCGTCAGCGTCGGCCAAGAGACGCATCAGTGCGAACCGCGACGACTTCATCCCAGTTCTTCGTGTGATTTCGGCTACGAGCACCTGGTAGGTCCGGATGACCTCTTGAATGAGGTGCCTCTCGCCATCCTGGTGCTCTGGCCCGCCAGAACCGGTCTCTTTCGAGTTGTCCATGTGTCAGATGGTAGCCCATGTCATTGACAGTGTCAATGACATGGTCAATAATAGTGGCCATGGACAAAGCGCTGTACCAAGGTCCGCGCAGCCGGAGCGTCGTCAAATCGGCGAAACGGCCGCTAGCCTTGAAGCCCCGCGCTGACTATTCCTTCCGGGCGGCCCCGGGCACCATGCAGAGATTCTCTGGCTCGCCTGCCGTCTCTGTGGCGAATGACTTCCAAGGAGACACGTGATGCCAGAACGAGCAGACCTCCGTCTCGGTGACATACAGAAGACCCTGTTCCTGCCGCTCTGGGGTCGCGCCGAAGAATCGAGAAAACCGAAGCCGCTGCTGGTGGACGAGGCAGCGCTGAGAATCATGACACAGGTTGCTTTTGATTTCTCACCGTTGACCAAAGACATAGACGCACTAACGCAACTCGGCTGGGTCAAGCGCAGCCTATTGTATGATCGTGAAGTCAGAGACTTCCTGAGGCTGTATCCCGAGGGCACCATCGTGAACATCGGATGCGGTCTGGACACCACGTTTGAGCGCACGGACAACGGCATGCTGAAATGGTATGACTTGGACCTTCCGGATGTCATCGCACTCAGAAGNNCTCTTCATGGCAGCGGGCGTCTTCTACTACTTCGAGGAACCAGAGATCAAGGCATTCATCGTGCGTCTGGCTGATAGGTATCCAGGAAGCGAAATCGTGTTTGATGCCAGCTCACCGGTCGGTGTGAAGGTCTGCAACAAACGGGTTGTTGATCGCTCCGGGCTCGACGAACGATCGCACTTGGTCTGGGGTCTAAGAAGAACTGATGATATTGCGTCCTGGGATCCAAGAATACGAATTCTCAACACGCACTACTACTACCGCACACAGGTCAGCGGATTGCGGAACAAGCTGATGGGGATGCTGGCCGATTTCCTGAGAATCCAGTACATGATCCATCTCAGGTTGGGCGATGTTGCACCAAGCGGCCCGATCCGTGCTCCGGCCGATGGAGCTTCGCCACAGGGGAACGCGGCACCAATAACCTGATCTGATCCGGGTTGAGCAACAGTCGCCGCCAATGGGCACGCAGCCTGTCAGGACGGCGGCAAGATCGACTTCAAAAGCGATGCAAGCCAATTCGACGCGCAACAGCGAACGTCGTTCTTGACGAACGCTGTTCGTGGGCTACAATGGTGACATGACGCCACCGGAATCACGTCGCATCGTCAGCCGTCGGACACGACCCGCCAAGAGCCCTCTG
>PMIZ01000480.1 GCA_003157225.1 Actinomycetota bacterium
AGTTGTAGCTAAGCCGACTCAATGTCGTGCTCTCAGAAAACGAGTATTCGGGAATGACTGGCGGGAGCCGTGAGGCTCCCGCCCTCCCCAATCAATTCGCCCCGAGATCGACTCCGAGGGAGTGATCAGAATTCGGGGTGCATCACCGTGGCCATGCTTACCGGGGCACGCTCCCGCCGTTTGGAACCAACGGGGTCGTCATGGTAGGAAGATCGCCAAGTGGCATCTCTTTGATGTTTTCATCCCACCACTGCCCCAGATGTCCATTCGTGTAGTTTGACAGCAGGAAGACGTCCAACCATTCTTTCAATGCCGTATCTTCCTTGCGGACCATTAAGTGCTCGGTTTCTACCCCGAGCGCCCATTTGACTTCCAGCTTGCCCTCCGGGTGCTGCTTCATCATCTGCGCCGCGAGCATACCATCGGCATGGATAATATCCACCTGACCGGCCAGCAACGCATTCATNNACCTGACCGGCTAACAACGCGTTCATTTGGAGGATGTCGTCGTCAAAAGTATTCTTCACCGCATCCTTCGGTGCCCGTTCTTCCACCATCACCAGCCCGCCGCTGCCCTTTACAACGCCGATCTTCACCTTATGGAGGTCGTCCCATCCCTTGGCCTTCAGACTCTTCTTGCCCAGCATCACGACCGTCTGGATCATGTATGGGTGCGTTGTGTACGTTACGAGTTTCGCCCGCTCTGGGTAACAGCCCATCAGAAACACACCGAGATCCACATCACCCGTCTGCAAGGCTGGGATCCTGTTCTGCGATACGAGTTGGACGAGTTCCACTTCCGCTCCCAGGGCTTTCCCGACTTCTTTTGCCACTCGGACATCATAGCCAGCCGGCTGTTTATTGCTATCCAAGTAGTCATACGGGGGAATCGTCGGCATGATCCCGATCTTCACTTTCTTGGTTTCCAGGATCTTGTCCAGGGTATTCTTCTTCCCCTCCGCTTGCCCGGGGGCCTTGGTCTCTCCTCCCCCCCTCGAACATCCGACCATTACGAACGTCAATATCACCAGGACCGCGAGACTTCTCTGAAGTTTTGCCTGCATTTCTTTGCTCATCGCTCCTCCTTACGGCTCTCTTCTGTCCTGAGGTCGGTGGTCCTCCATCCCTTGGCAGTCCGTGTGTCTGCCTCCTTTCCCTTTCGGCCGTGGCCAGCGCCTTCATTCATACGACTGCGTGCCCGCTACAGGGTCAACGCCTTCTCCAGCCATCGGCTGGTCTGGGTCAGCGGAAAGCACACCAAGAAGTAAATCCCCGCTATCAAGGGAAACGCCGTATAGGGGTTCATGGTCACCGCCATGATGAGCGCCCCCGACCGGGTCAGCTCCACGAAACCGATAATGGAGGCCAGGGATGTATCCTTTATTAACCCCACCATGATGCCGATCGACGGGGGGATCGCGGCTCGGACCACCTGCGGGAGAATCACATATCGCAACTGCGCCAGGTAGGGCAATCCCAGGCACGCGGCCGCCTCCCACTGACTCTTGGGAATACTGAGGATGATCCCTCGGAGCGTCTCGCCAACATTGGCCGCCACGTTGAATACGAACGCCATGCTGGCGCTCAGTAAGGCGGGCATCCGAATCCCCAAGATCTTCAGGCCGTAGTAGAACATGAAGATTTGCAAGAGGATGGGGATACCGCGGAACAGTTCCACATAGACCCTCGCCAGGATATTCACCCCCCGCACCGTGCTCGATCGGCAGACTCCGACAATCACTCCGAGGAGGAGCCCGCCAAGGATGGCGATGACCGACAGCTCGATCGTGGTCAGCGTCGTGCTGAGCATGAACACAATATCCCCGACCTGGAGCGGCCTCACCTCGAAATACTTGGTCCCCATCGCTGGTCCCTCTCCCCGGTCAGATGTGTGCCTTCTCCACCAACGTGTCTGCCAGGATGTTCGTGAGGATCGCGGCGGGCGTGCGCGGCCCCTCGTCCCACAGAAAGCGCACTTCGATATACTTGAAGACGAGCGAGAACAGCAGAGAGAAGGCGAGATACACGCCCGAGATGAAGAGGAACACCTCGAAATGCCGGTAATAGTAGGCGGTGATATTGTAGGCGACAGAGGTCAGCTCGGGGGTGGAGATCGCCGACAGGATGCTGGAGCCCAGCATAAGGGTGATAAACAGACTCGAGAGCGCAGGGAACATGGTCGCCATGGCCGGCTTGAAGATCACATAGCGGAAGACCTGGAGGTAGTTCATTCCCAGGGCCCGCCCCGCATCGATCTGGCTTTCATGGATGGATTCGATTCCGGCGCGGATGGTTTCCGCCGAGTACCCGCCGCAGTTCAGCGATAGCGCAATCACCCCGGCGGGGAAGGGATCGATCTTGATCCCGGCGTAGGGCAGCACGAAGTAGACCACAAACAGTTGGACGAGAAAGGGGGTATTCCGAATCACCTCAACATAGGCAGCCACACACCATGTCAGCGCCTTGATCCGTGTGGCGCGCAGGAGTGCCAGAGTGAGCCCGAGAAGGAATCCAAAGACAATGGCCAGTATGGACACCTCCAAGGTCGTGATGGCCCCGGCGAGCAAGTCCGGGAGCTTTACTTTGATGATAGAAAAATCAAATTGGTATGCCACTCCGGTCTCCATTTCGGGTTGATGCCGGCTCTCCCTGGCGTTCCCCTCAGACACGGGAACATGAGTGAGATTCTCGTGTCGAGTATCCTGCCCGAGAATACCTCTCGGGGAGCGCAACTTCTGGGTCGGAGACGTGGTCGCGGGATCATACGGCAGCTCCTTGAAGATGCCGCAGGAAGATGATCCAAGTGGATCGGGTGCGTGTCGCCGTGCACCATGCGACCCCGGGGACCGATTCCGGCTTTCTATTTTAGGATTGCGCTCAAAAAGCGCTTGAGATTCTCGTCTTTGGGATAGTCAAAGACCGCATCGGGCGTATCCATTTCCACGATCGTCCCCTCGTGGAGAAACACCACCTTCTTGGCAACGTGCTTCGCGAAGCCCATCTCATGCGTCACCACGAGCATAGTCATGCCAGCCGCAGCGACGTCTTCCATGACTTTCAGGACCTCGCCAATCAACTCGGGATCTAGGGCCGAGGTGACCTCATCGAACATCATGACCGAGGGGTTCAGGGCCAGCGAACGCGCGATCGCCACGCGTTGTTGCTGGCCACCGGATAAATGCCTGGGATAGCTCGCGACCTTGTCTTTCAGGCCAACTCGTTCCAACATTGCGAGGCCGATATGATCCGCCTCCTCTTTTGACTTCCCCTTCACAACCCGCAGGGCCAGGCTACAGTTTTGAAGCGCCGTGTAATGCGGGAAGAGGTTAAAGCTCTGGAACACCATCCCGATGTCTTCCCGAAGCTCCATGATATTGTACTGCTTGATGTTCTTGTCTTTGAAGAGAATCTCGCCCTGCTGGATGGGTTCGAGCAGATTCGTGCATCGGAGGAGCGTGCTCTTCCCGGATCCACTTTTCCCGATGATGACGACGGTCTCCCCTTTTACGACCGTCAGACTGACCCCCTTCAACACGTGGGCGTTCTTGAAGCTCTTGTACACATTCCGGTATTCCAGGATGGGGATTTCCATTCAAAGCCCTCTTGGTTTGTCCTGTCTCAGACGCTGGAGATGCCATTCGCCCACAAAGAGTCCTCACTGGGGGGCGTATCCGACGAGGTTGCGAGAGTATCCGGATGGATTATACACGTCCTCCGCCCGTCCAGCAAAAGCCGCCACGCACCTCGCACAATGTCAACAAGAAGAGGGCCTCCACGATACACGGCGATGCTGGCGCTTGGGGAGGATCACCGAAGAGGGATGAGACACTCTGGGGAGTCGTGTGCCGGGTTGTTCACCCGCGTACTCACCGGGTAGGCGATGAGGTCATCGCCTGGGTAAGGGCACAGGATCGCCTGCAACGGCTTTACGTCCTGCCCACGGCTATCCAGCCACTGGTCGTACTCCGCTGCCGACAAGATCACCGGCATCCGGTCATGCAGCGGGCGCATCACCTCGTTGGGCGTGGTGGTGAGGAGCGTACAGGAGTCAATCGCGGCCTCCTC
>PMIZ01000163.1 GCA_003157225.1 Actinomycetota bacterium
GCAGTACCGGCTGGTGAAGCAGTATCTCGAGCAGATGACCGAGACCCAGACGTTGGTGGTGGCCTCCGGGCACCCGGTCGGCCTGTTTCCCACCCACCGCGACGCGCCTCGGGTGATCAACACGAACGGTCTCATGGTGGGCGAGTTCGACAACCCCGCCGATTTCCACGAGGCCGCCCAACTGGGCGTGGCCAACTACGGCCAGATGACCGCCGGGGGCTGGATGTACATTGGGCCTCAGGGCATAGTGCACGGCACCTACCTCACCCTGTTGAACGCCGGTCGCCTCTACCTGGGGATCCCGCCTGATCATGATCTCGCCGGCGTTCTCTATGTGAGCTCTGGTATGGGTGGAATGAGCGGGGCCCAGCCGAAAGCCGCGGATATCGCGGGGGCGGTGAGCATCGTCGCTGAGGTGGACCTATCCCGCATCGAGACGAGGCGGGAGCAGGGCTGGGTGCAGCGGGTCACCTCCGATCTCGGCCAGGCCTTCTCCTGGGCGGCAGCTGCGCGTGCCGCCCGTAACTCCCTGTCGGTGGCCTATCACGGCAACGTGGTGGATCTCTGGCAATACGCGGTGGACCACGACGCGCGTATCGAGCTGGCGTCCGACCAGACCTCCTGCCATGCCGCCTACGAGGGCGGCTACGTGCCCCAGGGCCTGGGCTTCGAGGCGGCCCGGGCGCTGCTGGTCGCGGACCCCGGGGAGTTCCGCCGTCTCGTCGACAAGTCGCTCCGCACGCAGATCGAGCTGATCGGCAAGATGGCGGCACGGGGGACGCATTTCTGGGACTACGGCAACAGTTTCCTCAAAGCGGTGTTCGAGGCGGGCGTGTATGAAGTGGCGGCCAACGGCGCCGACACGAAGGAAGGCTTCGTCTACCCCAGCTACGTGGAGCACATCATGGGGCCGCTCTGCTTCGACCGCGGCTACGGGCCGTTCCGCTGGGTGTGCTGCAGCCTCGACCCGGCCGACCTAGCGGCTACCGACGCGGCAGCCATGGGCTGCATCGACCCGGACCGTTGCTGGCAGGACCGCGACAACTTCAACTGGGTGCGAGACGCTGAGAAGAACAGACTGGTGGTGGGATCGCAGGCGCGCATCCTCTATTCCGACGCGGAGGGGAGGGTGCACATCGCCCTCGCCTTCAACGACCTCGTGCGCCGGGGCAAGATCGGGCCGGTCGTCATCGGCCGCGACCACCACGATGTGTCGGGCACCGACTCGCNNCACTGCTGGGCCGGCAACGCCGCCCGGGGCATGACCCTGGTGGTGGCTTCCAACGGCGGGGGGGTCGGCATCGGGAGGGCGATCAACACGGGGTTCGGACTGGTGCTGGATGGCTCGGAACGGGTGGACGCCATCATCCGCTCCGCCGTCGAGTGGGACGTCATGGGCGGGGTGGCCCGCCGGGCCTGGGCGCGGAACGAAGGGGCGCTGGAGACGGCGGCTGCCTGGAACGCGGCGCAGGCGGCCGGCGACTCGGCGTCCGGTGTTTCGGCGGCCGGCGGCGAGTTCCCGCGGGGTGCGGCTTCGGCGAGGGCGGCCGCCCAGGCGCCCGGCCACATCACACTTCCGCATCCTGTCGACGACGAACTACTAGAGGAAATCGCACATGGAGAATAGCGGGTCAGACGAACCGGCAGCCGGCTTGGAAGAGCGCATGGCACGGCTGGAGCGGGACAATTGGGGCTTACAGCGGGTCAAGGACGCGCAGGAGATCCAGAATGTCTTTTCCCTGCACGAGTACTACCACCAGGTCAGTAGGCATGCCGATGAGATGGATGCCATCTGGGCGCAGAAGACGCCCGGGCTGGCCATGGAGGAAGCCGTGCTGAATGGCCGCTACGAGGGCCTGGAGGCAGTCAGAGGCTACTACGTCGACTTCTTCGAGCGGTTCTATACGGCGAATCTCGACGAAGTGCGCCGTCTCTACCCCCAGGTGAAGACCGACCCGGACGCGGCGATCCCGTTCGGTGTGCAACTACTGCACACGCTCACCACGCCGGTCATCGAGGTCGCGGAGGACAGGGAGACGGCGAAGGCTGTGTGGATCTCGCCCGGATTGGTCACCGCTCCGGCGAGCGGCAAACTCCAGGCCTTCTGGCATTGGGACAGGTACGCTATTGACTTTGCGAGAGAAGACGGCATGTGGAGAATCTGGCACTTCTGGGTGGGCAGAGACTTCACCACCCCGTATGAGAAGAGCTGGGTGAACGCTTTTTTCGATCCACCGGGCATCAACCTCGAGGAGATCTCCGGGTTTCCAAAGCCGAATGCGCCGAGCATGACGACCTACGGCGGATACAGTCCCTTCCAGGCCGCGCGATTCGTGCCTGTGCCTCCTGTGCCCTACCGGACTTTCAGCGAGACATTCAGCTACTGAAATGGACGCATGCCCATGATAAAGACCATCATCTTTCACCATCTGCTCGACATGAACGATCTCCCGGCGGCCGAGCGCTGGTTCTACCGCTATCACATCCCGGAAGTGCTCAGGAACCGTCCGCTGAGCTACCTCAGCTATCGCGCCGCGCCCGCACCGCCGGGCGCCGAAGCCTTCGGGTGTTTCAACTACAAGATCCACGAGAACCTGCAGGCGGGCGACAGCGAAGCCAGGTTGGGGCTCATCTCCATGACGCCCGAGGTGGTGCCGCTGCGCGTCATCATGGTCAATGTGCCGGCCACGCCCACCGAGGACTTCCTTGGCAACGAGCGCTCCGTCGACGACAAGACGATCCTTCGCTGGGTGACCGTGTTTCGCTACCCCGAAGGAGTGAGTGTCGAGGAGGGCGACACCTGGTACGTGAACGTCCATGCCCCCGAGGTGATGCGGCAGCCCGGGCTCACGAGGTTCTTCAGCTACCGGGTGATCCCGTCCCAGGTGCCGGTGCAGAAGGGCGTCTCCACCTTCCTCCATCCGCAGTCCCAGGTCTCGTCCAACTGGCACCGCGTGTCGGAACTGTGGTACGAGGACAGCAATGGCTGGGTGGAGTCGGTGCTCACCTCGCTGCCGGGCTACTCCAAGCCCCCTTGGGCCAAATACGACCAGTATCCGTTCTTCGAGCCGGGAGTCGATTTCGCCAGTATGTTCATCCTCGAGCGGCCGTCCGACGACTGGATGAAGACCGTGTCGCAGGCCTACTTATGATGATACGAAGCTTCGCTCTCCACGACATCCCGATGAACAACGTAGCCGCCATGGAGCGGTGGTATCACCGGGATCACGCGCCCGAGATCGTCCGCCGCTACGGGCCCTGGCTCAACCGCTTCGAATGTTGTCTGCCTGTTCATGCCCCGACCGACGCCCACACCTTCGGTTTCTACAACTGGCGCATGACCGAAGGCTGGTGGCGGGAATTGCCCGAAGCCGGGAGCGAGAGCGATCTCTGTTTCACGCCGCCTCCGGTTTGGCCGAGAGTGGCGGCTTGTTTTGTGCCTCCCCAGCCGACGGACAGCTTTGTGGTGGGCGACTTCCTGCCCCTGGAGAAGGTCGGCTTCCGGTGGCTGGTGCTCCTTAGGTACCCGAGGGGCGTGTCCTACGACGAGGGGGAGGACTGGTTTCTACGGGTGCATGCGCCGGAGGTGGCCGCACAGCCGGGGCTGCTTCGTTTCGTCAGCTACCGGGTCGTCCAAGGGGCGGGTAACGTGCCTGGACGATGGCGTCCGGATACCTTGCCTCCGGCGACTCAGATCAGGACCTCCTGGGACCGAGTGATGGAGCTCTGGTACGAGACGTTCGACGACTGGCGCGCGTCGGTCGCCGCCGCCGCGGCTACTTGCACCAGACCGCGCTGGCGAACTCGGGACGAGTATCCGTTCGTGGAGCCCTTCGAGGGTTTCGCCAGCACCTTCACTCTGGAACGTCCGAACGACGACTTCCTCAGGGATCTACGCGGGTACGTGCCCTAGGCGCATGGCGCAGGCCGGCGCAAACGCTCGCGTCCTTGCCGGACATGTAGGGGCGTATGATCCATCCGGCAAGGAGGTACCGAGTATGACGGTAGCCGACTCTGAGCGCGAGAGACGTTTCGACACCCTCTTTCGAGCCCACCTCGCGGACATGGTTGCCTACTGCGGCTGGCGCGCGAAGTGCGCGTCTGATGCGCAGGACGCAGTCTCGGAGGTGTTCCTGATAGCTTGGCGCCGTCTCGACGACGTGCCCGTCGGCAGCGAAGCACGACTATGGCTGTACGGAACCGCTAGGCGAGTATTGTCCAACCAAGCGAGAGCGTGCCGGCGAAAGGGCCTATTGGAGGCGCGACTGGCCGCCTTCGCCGAGCCATCCGGGGTCTCGCAACCCCGCGCCGAGACCGAAGATGATTCTGTGCCGACCCTTGCGGTCCGTCGAGCGCTTGAGGCTCTGAAGCCGCAGGATAGGGAAGTGCTGTTGCTGGCAGAGTGGGAGGGGCTGACACCCGCTGAGATAGGCAGGGTGCTCCAGCGGCCGGCAGCGACGGCGCGCGGTCGACTGTTCCGAGCGCGGGCTCGTTTCCGCGCAGCCCTGGAGGAACTCCCTACGGACCCGGAGACCGTCGAGCGTCCCGCACGATCCGCGGGCCCGAGCGCTTCCGATCCCCTGAGCGGCTCGTCACTTCCGCTTACATCCTGATGACATCGCCGACAAGGAGTCATAGATGATATTCCGCCGCACACAGAAAGACATGAGTCTTGACCTGCTACGCCGGATGAGCCCTCGTAATAACCCCGGCTTCGACGATCTCGTCGCTTCGCACCTGAGTATCAAGGACACGGTGACGAGTCAGGCCCTGGGCCCCGTCGCCGGCGGGGCGGATGGGACCGGGGCCTGGCCCGGTGTTGCAGCAGGACCAGGTCGCTCCGTGCCTCGCCGCCGCGTCCTTGGATTGTCGGCCGCGGCAGCCGTAGTGCTTGTCGGCGCCGCGGTTGGCGCGACCCTGCTGTTCACCGGCGGCAGCGTCTCGGGGCCCACTCCCGCCTACGCTGCTGAAGCTGTGCAGAAAGCCGCCGTCGATACCTCAGCCGCAGCGCAGTCGGGAATCATAGCGACAGTGCTGGCGATTGGTGGGGAGCCGCAGGTAGGCAACACCTTCGCCTGGAATGGGGGCAACCTGTCGCTGCGCGTCGGTGACGACCCCGACCGCGAGCTTCGCTACGTCGGAGGCATGTACTACGAGACCTATGGCTACAGCGTGCCCGTCGGCCCGGGGGACGCGGAGCACCAGGGGCAGTGGGTGCACTGCACCGACTACGACAACGGTTCCTCTCCCGACCCTGGGCTCTCGGCGGTCGAGACTCCAGACCCAGTTCGTTGGCTGGTGGCCGCTCGTTCGGATCTGGCCGGTTCGGGGCTGGTCGATCTTGTGAGTAACGCCCAGGACTACGCGGGCGTGTCCGGAGAGGACGGATCGGTCACCTACTCGGGCACGGCGACGATCGCCGCGATACAAGCCCTTGACTTGGGCATGAATGGACTACCCGTAGCGAGCCAGCCCTCGTTCAAGGTACGTGCCCCGAGCACCCCGATC
>PMIZ01000250.1 GCA_003157225.1 Actinomycetota bacterium
CCATGACGTGGCACCAGTGGCAAGCCGAATACCCGATGCTGAGAAAGACGGGCTTTTCCTCAGCTCGGGCCCTCTCGAATGCCTCGGTGCCCCAAGGGTGCCAGTCCACAGGGTTCTCGGAATGTTGCAGCAGGTACGGGCTAGATTCCCCAGCCAGGCGATTCGTCACCAATGCCCCCTTCGTTCCTCGAACTCGTTTCGGAATGAAGCCCTGGCGCACCCGCTTCCGTATTTCGAGCCCTGCTTGTATACAATGAAGGAGCCGAACCTTGGCGACAATGAGCGCTCATAGCTTGCGGAGGGATACATGCCCAGATTCTTGGGGAAGAAGTCCTACACATTGTGGTGGGATCTATTGGCGTTGGTCCTTTTGGCCCTGGTCGTGCTCCTCGTGCTGGAACTCACGGGGACGACCCATATCTTCACCTAGTCCAGGAGGTGCGCGGTGGCAAAGGCAAGTGAGATCGTCGGTCGGGATGTCGTTGTGCGCGAGGGCGGAAAAGCGGCCGGCAAGATCAAAGATCTGGTGGTGGACCCGTCCGGCCGGCAGGTGCTGGCCTTCTTGATCTCCGAGGGTGCGTTCAAGAGCAGCAGAGTGGCCCCCTGGGCAGGCGTCCAGGCCATCGGCCCGGACTCGGTGATCCTCGCTACCGAGGGCAGTATCGTGAAGGCGGACGAGGCACCGGACATCAAGAGCGTGCTCGACAAGAACTTGACCGTTCACGGGGTCAGGCTGCAGACAACGGCCGGCAAGGACCTGGGCAAGATCGAGGACTTCCGTTTCGACGAGCACACCGGGGCGGTGGAGGGCTACGAGCTGTCCGGCGGTGTGATCTCCGACGCCTTTGGCGGCCGGACCTTCCTGCCCACGCCGATGACTATCGAACTGGGAACCGATCTCGCCTTTGTCGGTCCGGAAGCCGAGGCTACTCTCCAGAAGGGTTAGACGCCGCCGCGCCTCCGGGCTCCATCCTCTCATCTGAGTGGCCTCGCGGAGACGGGAGAGGATTTGCTTCCGTGGCGACCGCTCATCTCCGCTGGGTGGCTAGGTGCCCGGCCACGGCGCCCGATGGGTAGACCAGCGGCATATGCCAGCCGGCGAAGTCCACCATCTTGGCTCCGAGAGCCAGGTGGCGGGCGTGGAGAGGGGCGCTCTACAAGGCGTTAGCCGACATCGGCAGTCTCGCGATCCCGGCCCGCTGCCGCGATACCCACGAAGAGGGATATGCGCCAGGCGAGGACGGTGGCCACGACGATGCCCATCACGGCGTACAACGATGGGTAGAACCAGAGAGGCAGTGCCGTAGTCGGCAAGTGGACTCTCAGGAAGTAGTTGGCGAGGCGAAAGAGCGTAAAGCCCAACGCGAACACCAGGAACGGCACGCCCGGTGCCATCCGTGAGGCGCTCGAGGAGCGCCCTCGGCGCGGCAGCCATACCGCGAGGCCGCATAGTACTGTGGCCGCGATCATCTCGTAGACCTGAGTGGGATGTACCGGCCTTACCATACCCACAAACCCCAGCAGACCCGTGCGTCCGGTGGCCACCTGCCAGGCCCAGGCCTGGCTGCCCGGAGGATAGGTGACTCCCCAGGGCAGCGAGGTCACCGTGCCGAAACAGCAGCCGTTGAGCAAGCACCCGATGCGCATCAGCACGATGCCCGCGGCCAACGCTGGGACGGCGCCGTCGGCCAGTCGCCACAGCGGCAGGCGGAAGAGGCGAGCAAGCAGCGCGGCGGTGACGACTGCCAGGATCAGACCGCCGTCGAGGGCGAAGCCGGTGAAGCTGAAGGAGTAGATGCGACTGAAGTCATGGGAGTACTCGCCCCAGTCGACCACTAGGTCGAAGAGTCGGGCGCCGGCGATGCCTACCGCCAACCCGATGGCGAACGTGAGCAGCGCTCTCCACCAGGAGAAACCTCGGCGCCAGGCGATGCAGGTGGCCAGGGCGATGGCTACCACCCAAGCGAGGACATAGAAGGTGCCGTAGGAACGCAACACCACCTGGGTGCCGCCGATAGAGAAGGTGGCCAGCACTGGATGCATCTTGCCTCCGCGGCGCGCCTGGGGCAACTGGAGACGAGGATACTAGAACCAGGCGTGCGTTACACTGAAAAACGCGGGTCTCCAGTGACTGCCGGGGTGGAAGCAGGCGGTGAGGCCGGACAGGTAGACTGCGCCGAAGAGTCGGGCCGAGCAAGGAGGTCGAGTGATGCGCCGGGCTGCACTGGGCATCGTTGCTGTTCTCATAGTGAGCTGTGGACTGTTGCTCGCGTTGTGGCTGGCGGCACCGGCCGTTGGCTTGGCCCACGCCGGTGGTGTAGCTCCCGGGCAAGCGGGCGGACAAAAGGTAGCCTTCTTCGAGAGCGTCACGCTGGGAGCGGACGACTCCTGGAGCGACGTTGTCGTGGTCGGCGGGGACGTGGTGATCGAAGGGACGGTCACGGACCACGTGGTTGTGGTCGGAGGGGACGTCACCGTTCGCAAGGGAGCCTCGGTCGGTCATAATCTGGAGGCAGGTCACGATGACACAGCCATCGTCTGTGTCTTCGGCAAGCTGACCATCGAATCGGGAGCTTCGGTCTCGGGCCGCGCCGTCGAGGTGGCGGGAGGGAACTCGGCGGCGCTCCGCAACGCCGTGGTCGATCCCGTCGTGCGACCCTGGACTCTCATCTCCGTGATCCTCTGGATCGCGTCCACGATCTTGATCGTCATGGTCGCGGTCATCGCCACCGCCATCGCACCCAAGCAGGTGGCCTTTGTCGGTAGGCGAGCGCGGCGCCATGCGCCCTCGTCTCTGGGCTGGGGCGTACTCGGCCTGTTCATCGGCGTCCCGCTGTTGACCGTCGTTCTGCTCGTGACCGTCGTCGGCATCATCGTCGCGGTACCTTGGTTCTTCATTGGTGTCCCCCTGTTGCTTCTGTTCGGGTACGTTTCTATCGGGGCCCTCATCGGCAGGCTCATCCTTGGTGGGGACGACGCCCGGCGGGGCCGCGTGATGTTGGCCGCCGTGGTAGGCGTGGTGATACTGAGCGTGCTCCGCTGGGTTCCGTTCGTGGGGTCTATCGTCGTGGCTCTCGCTCTCGTGATGGGCTTCGGCGCCACCGTCACCTCGATATGGCAGTGGAGACGCCGGTCGCGCGGCCCGGCGATTCAGCCCGGGTGGGCGCCAACGGCGACCGCGGCTGCACTCGCGACGGGGGGAGACGCGCCTGGGGATGGGCCGCCGCCCGCGGCGGAGCCGCCGAGCGCAGCGCCGCTAGGCTAGCCGAGCCTCATCTCGAGCTCGATCTCGTCGCGGATGGGAATCCCGTACTCCCCGACCAGGGGTATCGACGGCTTGAGCCGGCGCGCCACTTCGCGAAGCTCCCGATGCACCGCGACCAGCTCGAAGATGGGGCTAGAATGGACCAAGAAGTCCAGAGCGGCGAGGTCTCGGCGAGGCCGGCCGCCATGCGGTCATCGAGGCGGGGTGACACCACCCGGGAGGTTCTTCATGGAAACGCAGGTCACCTACGAGCAGGTCGTCGAGCGCCTGGCCCCCTGCGGCATAGACTGCGAGCGGTGCGTGATGTGCTCGCGGGGGCGGGTAAAGAACCTGTCCACCGATCTAGCCGAAGCGCTGGAGGGCTTTCAGAACATGGCGCCCAGGGTAGCGGACCGCTTCCCGGTCCTACAGCACTACGACCGCTTCATGGAGATCTTGGGCCTGCTTGCAGGCGCGAGCTGCGCGGGATGCCGTGACGGAGGCGGTGTTCTGCCGTTCTGCGCCGCGCGCACCTGTTTTCGCGAGCAGGGAGTGGACTTCTGTTATCAGTGCGCTGAGTATCCCTGCCAGCGCAATGACTATCCCGAGAACCTGGTGCAGCGGTGGCGGACGCGCAACGATCGCATGCGTGAGGTGGGCGTCGAGCGGTACTGCGAGGAATCGCTCGAGAAGCCCCGCTACTAGCTCAGCTCCTAGCCGGTCACTACTCCGAGGCTGCGCAGCAGGTTGTAGAGCATCTGCGCTACCTCGCCGCGTGTAGCACTGAGCCGGGTGTCCCATCCGGACTGACCGCCCCAGGTGCCACCTCCGATGCCGTCGACGAGGCCGTTGTACTCGGCCGTCCGGATCCTCTCACCGTGCTCGGGATCGAGGTAGCTGAGCACGCCCTGCCAGCCGGGCGGCGGGGTCTTGAGGACGTCGGAGGCCGCACGAACCAGCATAGTGATGACCTGCTGGCGGGTGATGTTGCCGAGCGGCCGGAAGGTTCCGTCGGGGTAGCCGAGTGTAAGGCCGGCATGCGACGCTCTCGCCACGTAGTGAATGGCGTATAGTTCGCCCGCCGTCTGCTCGATCGTGCTTGCGTCGACGAAGTTGCAGGTGTCGTGCAGCGTCGGAGTATAGATATCGGGCTTCCATTGGGCCATGGTGAGCAGGATCATCTTCGCAAACTGCTGACGGGTGACCGGGTCGTTGACACCGAAGAATCCGTCGTCGTATCCCTCAACGATCTTCTTGGAGGCCAGGGTGTTGATGGCTTTCGCATAGGGGTCTGTGTCGCCTACATCGATGAACTTGGCGCCGTTCGGCTCGTAGACCTCGTAGCAGAGAGTCTTGTCCGCGAAGAAAGTGAAAGTGTTCTCGTCCACCACCTCAGGTGCCTTGCCTGAAGTGCTGTCTTTGGTCAGCCCGCGGTACTCCACACCGTCGGTGACGAAGTCCAACATTATGCCGGCCGGGTCGGTCTGCTCCCACGCGATCGTGTCCCCACCTATCGAGGGATTGACATTGCCGAGCTTGTTGTCGGTGAAGGCGACCGTAATCCCCGACGCGATGGAATACAGCATGATCTGATAGGTATCCCACGGGAAGAAGATGGGGGTCGGAATGTCGCCCTGGGACCAGACGAGATACCCGGAGTCGAGACGTGGGTGCTCGTTGCTCTTGATGGCCGGAGCGATGGTCTTGACTTCTTTGGTCTTCAAATTGAGAAGGACGATCTCCGTGCCGTTGCCGGTCGGCGCGTCCTTCACGGCCACCACGTAGTCCTGCCAAACGTCGGGGTCGCGGTATTCATGGCCAGCTAGGACACACTCAACGGTCCCTTTGACCATGTCGTAGAGGTAGATGCCCGGCTTGGCGTTAGCTCCCACCATGTCCTTCTGCCAGACGATCTTCTCGTCATCTACCCGCGGGTTCCAATCGTTTGAGTCGCCGGGGTCGGAGTTGTGGGTGATCTGCTGCACAAGCCCGCTAGTCGTGTCGTACATGTAGATGTCGTCGTAGCCGCCGGCCCTGCCACCCTGATAGACCACGAGAGACCCGTCACAGGCCGGGTTGTAGTAGTTGCCCGGGAAGGCCGTCGGGATCTGGGAGTTGGTCCTGGCCGCCACGTCGTAGACGTAGTTGTTGGAATAGCCGCCCGGAACCGTGCCGGTCCACACGATTCGGCCGTTGCCCGCCGAGATGAACGAGGGCACTAGGTTCGTCGTGCTGATGTCAAACGACGTCCGCATCCACCAATCGCTGGGCGTGGTTGTGGTCGTGGTGGACTCGCTGCTCGTGGTGGTCGACCCGCCGCCGGTCGTTGTGGTCGACCCGCCGGACCCCGTCGTGGTGGTCGACCCACCGGACCCAGTCGTAGTGGTGGTCGAGCCGGACGAAGTGGTCGTGGTTGTCTCTGCAGCCGCCACGACAGCGGTCGTAGCGATGAACAACGCCGTCGCGCACAGGGCGATCAACGTTACAAGGATCGCGCTCTTCTTCACCACGCACCCCCGGTGCTGCTGTTTGCCGGTGTCTCTCTGTGGCCGTCTCATTGTCCCGCCTTCGAGACCGCGGGGTCAATACCAAAGGCTACGACCATAGTCGTACACCTTCCGCTAGTTAATGTCGGCCGTGAACAGCCACTACTTGATTCAAGGCCGAGGCTGTATCCCCTTGCTACCGTCTTCTATCGGCCGGCGTGGAAGGTCATCGCCTCCAAGTACTCTTTCTGAAAGCCGGGCTCGGTGGCGAGTTCCACGTACTCAATGGCCAGAGCCACCCAGGCCGCTTCCCGGCGTTTGCCGAGGTTGAGCAGAGCGAAACGGGCGCCGTCGCCCGCGGCGTTGCCCACAGAGACGACGCGTTCCGACTCGAGATGGGGGAGCATGCCGATGGCGAGTGCGTACTGGGGGTCGATGTAGCTGCCAAAGGCTCCGGCCAGGATCACCCGATCGGGCTTCTCGGCGCCGTACCTACTGAGCAGGATCTCCGCGCCCGCCCGAAGAGCACCCTTGGCGAGCTGTATGGACCGGATGTCCTTGAGCGACACCGTGATCGCGCGTCCTATGGCCGTCTCCTCCGGCCGGGCGATCACGAGCTTGCGAGGCCGTCCGTTTTCGACGACGATCCGCTCGTTCGAGAGGTCGACAAGCCGGGGATCGAAACCACCATCCGGAAGGATGACTCCGGCCGCGAGCATCTCGGCTGCCGCTTCGATGATGCCAGAGCCGCAGATGCCTCGTGCCATCACCTGGGCCGCGGGGTAGTCGGTGTGCCAGCCTTCGAGGCCGATCACCTTGAAGCGGACGTCAAGAGTCCCGGGCTCGATGCGGATGCGCTCGATCGCGCCGGGCGCGGCCCGCATTCCGAACTCGATGTGCGCCCCCTCGAGCGCCGGCCCGGTGGCACACGAGGTGGAGAGCATCCGCAGGCGGTTGCCCAGGACCAACTCCCCATTGGTCCCGATATCCACGATGAGGAGCACTTCGTCCTGTTTGTAGGGCTCTTCAGCGATGACCACGGCGACGTTGTCGGCTCCCACGAAGCCGGCTTCCACCGGCAACACGTGCAGGCGGCAGCCCGGGTGGAAGCTGAGGCCCACCGACGAAGCCAAGATATCGACGGCTCCCCGAACGGCCGCCACGAATGGAGCCACCCCGAGGGCTCGCACGTCGAGACCGAGAAAGAGGTGGTGCATCGCCGTGTTGCCCACGGCCACGATGTCGAAGACGTCGTCGAGCGCGGCTCCGCAGCGCTCCACCGCTCTCGCGCCCAGCGCGTTGACTTCTTGCACCACCGTGCTCTGAAGCTGCGCCAGGCCATCCGGGTCGCGTGTGGTGTGATAGAGGCGGGAGATGACGTCGTCGCCCATCGCCACCTGTGGGTTCATGGCCGACTCCGTTGCCACGACCTTGCCGGTCTCGAGATCGGTGAGATAGGCCGCGATGGTAGTGGTACCGACATCGACAGCGAGACCAAGAAGACGCCCGGAGTCGCCTCCGGGTCGCACGTCCACGATGGTTCCTGCCTGGGAACCGGTCCGCCACACGGTGACCGCCACGTTCCAACCGGCCCTTCGCAGCAAGCCCGGCAGCCTCTGGAGCACGGTGAAGTCAAGAGTCAGCCCCGATAGGCCATGCTCAGTTACCAAAGCCGAGAGCAGACGTTCGGCGTCGGGCGTGGCATCTTCCAAAGTCGGCTGCTGGAGAGCGACCCGGTAGCGCTTGATCGCGGCATCCAGGGGAACCGTCCGATCGCTGGCCTCCTTGCGCACCACCTGCGCCGCCCTGCGGCTCTCCTCCGGCACGAAGACCACGAGGTCGCCGGCGACTTGAGTCTGGCACGCCAGCCGCATGCCGGCGGCGAGAGCGGTGAGGCCGAGCAGGCGCGCTTCTGCTTGCGTCGGAGTGGACACGGCGGCGAGTGGGGCGGAGCCGGAGGCGGCCCCCACGTCTTCTGCGCCGGGCGGCTCCAGGCGCACCCGGCACTTGCCGCAGGCGCCCTTGCCGCCGCAGGCGCTCTCGATATCCACGCCCAGGTTGCGGGCGATCGTCAGAAGGTCCTCGCCTTCGGCGGCGCGGCCACGCCTGCCCGAGGGCTGGAAGACGACTGTGTAGCTGCTGCCCAAGCCCGATCACTCTCCTCTTCTCAGACCGTTCCGCAAGAAGTTATCACGGCGGCGCTCGCAGCTACAGCGGGGGGTGAAGGCTTCGAGGCATAAGCGCCGGTAGCGAGGCGCCAGACCGGAAGGCACCGGGGCGCCGCGAAAAGCGCGTCCCGGCTCAACGCGGCCGTCCTACTGGATGCCCAGCCGCGCGGCTTCTTTGGGGTTCTGAAATCGTATCAACGACCGGCTACGGGGAGACCAGCCGGTGGCGGAGCTTCGTCTCGAGCACACGCAGCACGGCGTCATCGAGGCGCTCAGCAGGTAGGCGCCCCGTCTCGAGCGCCTTGACTATGGCCTCGAGCATCGCCTTCTGCCGCGCGATCGTGCCTGTGGAGATGAGGAGGTCACATCCTGCCGCAAGCTCCCGCACTGCCACTTCGCCCGGATCGACCACCGTCGCGGCCCCATTCGAGGTGCTGGGTGTCGCTTGCCCACCCGCCTCTGCGCCTGTGGCCGCGGCCGCGACCATCTCGACGTCGTCGGCCACCACCAGGCCCGAGAAGCCCAGGCCCTCTCTGAGCAGGCCTTGGATGATGGCCGCGGAAGACGAAGCGGGCCACAGCGGATCATATGCCCTGACTATGACGTGGGCCATGAGCACGCCCTCGGCTCCCTCAGCCATGGCCGCCTTGAAGGGGGGCAGATGGATGGTGGCGAACTCGGCCTCACCGGCTTTCGACACTACCACGCTGTCGTGGCTGTCGCCCGCTGCGCTTCCGTGGCCGGGAAAGTGCTTCACCACCGCGATGAGGCCGTTGTCCTCGTAGCTCCTGGTGACGGCTCTGACGTATCGGCTCACGATCGTCGGGTCGCCGCTGAAGCTCCGCCTATAGAGAAAGGACGTGGGGTCCGAGACGACATCGGCCACAGGCGCGAGGTTCATGTTGACACCGAGGGCCAAGAGCCCCGTGGCCGTCTCCGCGGCCATCCTGGCCACCTCTGTAGGGCTTGACTGTTCTCCGAGCATTCTGGCCGAGGGGACGAAGGGCACGTCCACGTTGATGCGTTGGACCGTGCCCCCTTCCTGGTCCACGGCTATGAAGAGGCCGATCCCGGCGCCGTTCGCGGCGGCGCCGACCTGGAGGCCGGCGGTGAGCGATCGCAGTTGGTCCGCTCCCGTGACGTTGCGGGTGAAGAGCAGGAACCCGCCGGGAGGGGCGTCGGTCAACAGTTGCTCCGTATCAGGGAGGACGGTCGTGCCATCGAACGCCAACAGCAGGACCTGGGCCGCTTTCTCCCGGAGCGTCATCCGCCCGAGGATCGCCTGCGCGGGCGAGAGCGTGGTGATCGTCGTCGAGGTCGAAGGTCCGGCGGAGTTGGTGGTCGTCGAGGAGGCGCCGGGCGTCGTGCCGGGTGTCGTGCCCGAGATCGTATCGCCCGAAGTCGTGGATGACGGCTGCCCGCTCCCACCCAACCCGCTGCAACCCGCGGCTAGCGCGGCGACGAGGGAGAAAACGATCAAGACCATGACCAAGCGCGATCTCACCGGGCAAGGATACGCCAAGAACCCCAGCTATACTGGACAAAGAGAGACCAATGCCCGAGTTGCCCGACATTGAAGCGTACATCGAGGCCCTGAAGGCGCGAATGCTCGGGGAGCGGCTGCTCGGCATCCGCCTTCTGAGTCCGTTCTTTCTGCGCTCCGTCGATCCGCCGCTGGAAGCGGCCCGCGGTGCTCGGGTAGAGGGCGTGGAAAGGCTGGGCAAGCGAATCGTGTTGGAGCTGAGCCAGTCCGGTGACGCCGATCCCCCCGATGCGGCTGGTGCGGTCGATGTGGCCGATACACCCGGCGAAACCGGCGCGGCCGGAGCGCCCCAGAACGGCCGCTACTTTCTGGTGATTCACCTGATGATCGCGGGTCGCCTTCACTGGAAGGAGCCGGGAGCCAAGGTCGCGAAAAGTCCGAGCCTGGCCGCCTTCGAATTCACCAGCGGCACGTTGGTGGTGACGGAGGCGGGCAAGAAACGGCGGGCGTCGTTGCGCCTCATGCGGGGCAGAGAGGCACTGGCCGAGCTGGATCAAGGAGGCTTGGAACTGATGAGCGCGACGCCGGAGGAGTTCCGCGCCGCGCTCCGGCGTGAGAATCACACCCTGAAGCGGGCGCTCACCGACCCGAAGATCCTCAGCGGTATCGGAAACGCGTATTCGGATGAGATCCTACATCGCGCGGGATTGTCACCCCTCAAGCAGACGCGCAGCCTGGGCGACGCGGAACTGGACGGGCTGCATGAGGCGGCGTTGAGCGTGCTCGGCGAGTGGACCGACCGCCTGCGCGAGGAAGCCCGGCATGCCTTCCCGGAGAAAGTGACGGCTTTTCGCGCCGGCATGGCTGTCCACGGACGGTTCGGCGCCCCCTGTCCCGTTTGCGGGACGGCGGTCAGACGCATCGTTTACGCGGACAACGAGTGCGACTATTGCCCTCGCTGCCAGACCGAGGGCCGGATACTCGCCGACCGGTCGTTATCTAGACTTCTCAAGGACGACTGGCCTCGCACCGTCGATTGACCTGATGTAGAATCTTCTCAAGCGTGGAAAGGAGGTGGTCCCAATAGACAGCATGCCCAGTCAGCGCGGCGGCCATTGGACCGGAGGTGGCGCTCGCCTTTAGTCGTTGGATACCCGACTGACGCCTTCTAACGGCGCCTTCGGGGTCGCAGCGCTTCTCAAGAGCTTGTGGGGGCCGTCCCATCGGGACGGCCCCCGCCGTTCCTCCGGCCTCAGGAGCCCTCTTCAGCGGCCGTCTAGCTGCCGGCTGTGCCCTCGGGGTCGAGCAGGAGCGGAGTGAGAGCGTCGCACATCCAGCCGACGTATTCTGCGCAGCTGCCGCGAATCTCACTCTTCATGAAGGTCTCGTGCTCTTCGGGGACGTCGAGGTGGAATCCGGTGAGTTCTTCGCAGCTGCAGGCGCCGAACTTCGATCTGAAACCGCGAATGAGTTCTTGGAGTCGCTCCGTGGCGCGCGGACGGAGCTCGGGACTCTCTTCCGCCAGCCCCATGTCCCTGATCCCCAGCGCCAGAGCCGCGCCTGTTATGGCTCCGCAGGTCTCGCCCATGCCGCTGATGCCGCCTCCAAAGTAGCGGGCGACCTCTATCAGCTCGGGGTCTTCGCTCAGCGTCAGCAGCGCGAAGCGCACGACTGTCTGCGCACAGTTGATGTGCGCGGGGCCTGTTTCGCTGAATCCCGCCAGTGCATCTGCCTTGGCCTGTTCCGGGGTGTGGCGACTCATGATCAGCAACCCTCCTCGAGGTTCGTGAGCAGGCGCAGCAGGAGCGCGGCGGTCGAACCGACCGCCACCACCGCGCCGATAATGATGATGCCCAGGCTGAAACTCCTGGCCTGACCGATGTAGCCCAACGCAGTAGGCAGAAGGCCGCCTCCCAGGACGAAGGCTACTGGTGGGCCGAATCCCGCCGCGAGGCTGCGGTAGTTGGGCTGGACGATGCGCGACAGGGCTGCGAATCCCGGCGGGAAGAAGCACACCGCGGAAGCCGCCATGAGGACCACGCAGATCTTCAGGGCGATGCCCGAGAGCGCCCCCACCAACATCGTTGCCGCCCCGGTGAGGAAGAGAAACAGCGTGATGGCGCGCTTTTCACCGATCCGGGAGGTCACCCATCCGGAGAGGAAGACGGCTGCCAGCGGGGCGATGCTGGCCAACCCCAGGAGCGTGTTGGCCGAGGAAGTAGTCATGCCCCGTTCCTGGTGCAGATAGAGCGGTAGCATGGTGTAAACGCCGACCTGGGTGCCCATTCCGAGCGCGAAGAGGAAGATCATCACCCAGAAGGAGCGGCAGGTGAGCACCGGCTTGATCGCGGCTGCGCTGGGCGGCTCGCCGGCAAACGCGCCGACTCCTCGCGTGAAGAAGTAGAAAGCCAGTCCCACCAGGGCGGTGATGCCCGCGATCCACAGCAGCGTTTGGTTCCACGTGAACCAGGTGAGAAGCGCTACGGCCAGAAGAGGGCCCGCGGCCAGGCTGATCGGGGGGCCAAGCTGCTGTATGGACAGGGCCTTTCCCCAGTCTTCTCTGCGCACCGTGGCGGTGAGTGTCGCCATCGACGAGGGCTGGTGAACTCCCGCGGACATGCCGAGCACGATGAATACCACCCGCAGGCCCCAGAGCGATCGGGCGAAGTACGCGGCGGTCAAGGCGGCAACGGCCACGAAAACCGATACCAGGAGCGCGCCTCTGTGGTTGATGCGACTCGAGACCAGCCCCGAGAGGAACGAACCGATGAGCGCTCCGATCGCGCCCAGGAAGAACAGCGAGCCTGCTTGCCCGGGGGCGATCCCGACCGCGGGGTCCTGCTGGATGGTCGGCATGAGGGGAGAGAAGATCAAGCGCCCCAAGAACATCAGCAGGAAGAGCGAGGTCAGGAAGACCACGGTGCCGACCACCGCGCGAAGCGGCTGTGGGGTGGGACAAGCCTTGGCCATGCGCTTCCTCCAGGTCGCTAGTGCCCGACAATCCCCCGCTGGCGAGGGAATCGCGAGTAAGGGTACCATCGCCGGCGTCGCCGGCGTCGTGCGCGGAGACTCCTCTACGTATAGACGTCTCTCCTGGCAAAGGCGGCCATGGCTCCGCCGAGGAACACCGCCGCGCAGGCGAGCATGACGAGCACGGCCGTCCAGGGGAAGTCCCCGCTCAGAGGATGTCTCAACTGGTAGAAGAGCGACACCACCCGGACCGGTTCGATGGACCTGGAGACTTGGGAGAGTCCGTTGAGGATGTACATGAGCACCAGGATCACCGCCGAGATCACGGTGGCGAAGACCCCGCGGCGGATCAGCGCCGACAAAAGCAGGGCCAGCGTCCCGAAGAAGAGACAGAAGGGCCACAGAGCCACGAGGCCCTCGGCCAAGTGGGCCGCCGACAGATGGGCCCCGGCCGCGGGTACGGCGATGTAGGTGAGCACCCAGGTGAGCCCCAGAACCGCGGCTAGCGACAGGGCCATGGTCAGCGCCGCTCCCCAGACCAGGTGGCGCCGGGGCAGCGGGTTGCTGAGCAGCAGATCCAGGGTTTTGCGCTCCTCGCGTCCGGCGACGGTGCGCGACCCCGTGAGGATCACGAGGAACGGTAGGGCGATGGGGATGATCGAGGTAGTGAGTTCCATCTCCAACCACTGTTCGATGCTTATGGGGCCCTGCAACCCGCCCAGGTACTGGCGCATGCTTTCGGGGGCATTCTTGACATAGTCGTTCAAGAACCCGCTCATGGTCGGATAGAGGGCTACGTAGAGTGCCCCCAGGCCGCCCAGCGCCACTCCCCAGACGAGGAGCGAGCGCCATCGCCCTCGCAACTCATGCGCCACCACGGTCCAGACCTGCCTCAGGCCGTCCAAGGCTGCCTCTCCTCGTAGTAGCCCATGAAGACCTCGTCGAGACTGGGATGCTCCACCTGCAGATCGACCAGGGTGTAGCGGGCGGCTGTCTTGATGACGGCGTCGACGCCGTCGTGGAGCCGGAGCGAGATGGTGACGCCCGCAGAAGCCACGTCGCTCACTCCGGGGAGGCCGGCGAAGACCGCCGCGTCGACGGGTTGGGAGAAGACCAGCGTGACTCGCTTGCGTCGCTTCTCCAGAAGCGACTCGGTGGTCTCGAGCGCAGCCAGGCGCGCGGCGCGGACGATCGCCACTCGGTCACACACCCGCTCGACCTCGCTCAGGATGTGGGAGGAGAGGAACACCGTGCGGCCCTCGCTTCGGGCCTCGCGCAGGATCTGCAGAAAGGTGTCCTGCACCAGAGGATCGAGGCCGGTGGTAGGCTCGTCAAGGATGAGGAGCGCCGGGCGGTGGAACAGGGCCTGCACCAGGCCGACCTTCTGCCGATTGCCCCGGCTCAACCGTCCCATGGGAACGTCGAGGTCCAAGTCCAGCCGCTCGGCGAGTCGGGCCGCCTCTCCCAGATGGTCAAGGCCTCGCAACCGCGCAAAATAGCGGATGAACTGCCGGCCGGTCATGCGCACGTCGAGCCCGAACTCCCCCGGCAGGTATCCGGTGGAGCGGCGGACCGCGACGCTCTCGCGATGGGCATCGAAGCCGAGGACCCTGGCTCTGCCGGTGCTGGGGTGCAGCAGGTCCAGCAGCAGCCGGATGGTCGTAGTCTTGCCGGCGCCGTTAGGCCCGATGAATCCGAAGATCTCGCCGGCGAGCACCTCCAGATCCAAGCCCTCGATACCAGGCCGGTAGCCGTATCTCTTCGTCAGTCGTTCTGTGAGGATCGCTGGGGTCATCAGGAAGGGTGCCGGCCCGAAGCTATGCGGTCTCGTCCGGCAGTAACGGCCGGAAGTAGAGGTTGTACTCGTGGGATCCACTGGTCCAGACGGTGATCTTGGTGGCCTGGCCCAGTGACGGCTGCAGCTTGGTCAGGTCCTGGCCCGAGACGATGATCTTCTTGAAGCCCTCGCGGTCGGAGGGTTCCCCCTGCGAACTCAGGTCGTCGAGTGGCCATCCCAGCCGGTTGGGTTGGACGTCGGTCGGGCCGCCGGCTCGCGAAGGACCTATCGACGCGCTGCAGACCGCGAGAGCGGAGAAGCGCTCCGGGCACCAGAAGCATGCAGCCGATCCTCTCGCTTCGCAACATCAGAACATCATAGCGTCAGCAGCTCGAAACCGGTCGCGCCGTCGGTCTCCCGCCGGGCTTCGGTGCCCAGGATCTCAAGCAGCACCACTTCTCCCACCAACCACGTACGTAGCCCTGCCCGGGTGCAGCCGACGGTGGCATCCCCTTCCCGGCCGGCCGCGGCATGCATGTGCACCGTGGGCTCACCCTCTTCGTTGGGGAAGATGGTTCCCAGCGCCAGGACCTCTCGCGTGCCCGCCAGCATGTGGACGAGGGGGATTACCGCGTCGTCTCGCGCAGCGTCAGGTCCGACCACCAGCTTGCTGCCGCTCGCGGAGCCTCCCAGGTAGAAGGCGAGGGCCCGAAGCAGGTGCTTATCATGGGCAAAGCGCTCTATCGTGTCGTTCAACACGTCCTCGTCCTCGAGCCGAAGGACGAAGACCCGTCCCACGGAACCCTGGCTGAATCTCATTGCTCCTCCCGAATCGAGTGCTAAGGGGTGCCTCGCCGTCCGACCGGCCCGGCTGGCTCACCAATTATCAGCCTCTGAACCCCTACGACCAGTCAAAGCCTGCCTCGGTCGTCTAGACTGGTGGTAGCAGTAGCAAGCACCCAATCGGGAGGAGGCCACCGTGGTCGATGTCCCGCTCAGCATGAGTAGATGCCACCCACTTTCGCACGGAAGGGACTGAAATGCTTTATCGTCCGTTCGGCCGCACGGGGGAGCAGGTCTCCATCCTCGGCTTCGGTTGCATGCGGTTGCCGGTCCTCGGAGGCCGCAGAGATGCCATTGACGTGCCGGTCGCCACTGAGATGCTCCGCTATGCCATCGATCACGGGGTCAACTACCTCGACACGGCCTTCCCATACCATGGCTCGTCCTTCAAGGATCCGGGGAACAGCGAGGGCTTCCTCGGTCAAGGGCTGACCGGCGGCTACCGGGAGAAGGTACTGCTGGCGACCAAGCTGCCCATGTGGGTGGTGGAGTCGCGCCAGGACATGGACGAGATCCTGGCCGGCCAGCTTGAGCGGCTGCAAACCGACCACATCGA
>PMIZ01000457.1 GCA_003157225.1 Actinomycetota bacterium
CGACTGCGGCGACCGGGCCGCCTCGCGTAGCGCCGCCCGGGGCAGGCTGGGGTGGGCGGAGACTGAGAAGGTGGCCGTGTACACCGGCAAGGTCTACTGGCCATATGCCGAGGTGGAGCTGCTGCTGAACGCGGCGAACCAACTGGCGGCGGATGAGGTCCGCATGGTGATCGTGGGGGGACGGGCCGACCACGCGCAGCTGTGGCGTGATGAAGCAGCGCGACGCGGCATCCACAACGTCTCGTTCGCGGGGTTCGTTGCGCCTTCGGATATCGTGGACTATCAAGTGGCCGCCGATGTGCTCCTATCCTACTACCCTTCGGGCATCGCGCTCAACGACTACCGTTCTCCGGGGAAGCTCTTCGAGTACATGGCCTCGGGAACACCCATCGCAGCTGGGGACTACGCGTCGCTGCGGGAAGTGCTCGATGATGGGCGTAACTCCTTGCTTGTCCAGCCCGATAGGCCGGAGCTACTTGCGCAGGCAATACGTCGCCTCCTGGATGACCCCCCCTATGCTGCCCACCTGGCCGCCCAGGCGCGTGATGACGTCACCCGCTTCACCTGGGCCGCGAGAGCCGCGTCCTTCTTCACGTTCGTCGAGGGCTTGAATAGCCCATGAGCGGTGTCGCAACCGAGATGGGCCCCGCGGCCAAACCCAGAGTGTTGGCCGACCGGCCCGGCGCCAGCCGAAGTTGGGCTCTAGGCCTGTCCGCAAGCCTTGTGCTCATTGTCTGCATCCGTTTCTTCAGCGAAGACCTGAGGGTGGTCCCGGCCCTCGTACAGTACATCGACGTACCGATCACCGGCATTCTTCTCTTCTGTGCGTTTCTGGCTTTCGTTCGGAGAGGCCACCTTGTCGGCGCCTCGAAGCTGGGGATGATCCTGTACCTCTTCATCCTGATCTCGCTGGTCTCCGCTTGGATCAATTCCTCGCGAACGCAGCTCCTTCCCGTAGCCATGTTCATCTTCAACTTCAGCGCCCCGCTCATCTTCGCCGTCGTGATAATCGACGCTCGGCTNNGAACGCCTACCAGTTCACGTACTTCATCGGCCTTTGGCTGCTGTACGTGCTGGGGGGATCCATAGCCGGATCGCGCTCCTCCCGGCGAGGCCATACTCTCTTTATCACGGTGGCGGCACTTGCGGTCTTCGGGCTCTTCTACGCTGCTCAGTACCGGGCGATGCTCATCTTCTTCACGCTCGTCATTCTACTCACCCTGTGGGTATCGCCCAGCCGGGTATCCAGCCGCGTACTGCTCACCGTGGTGATTTCGGCGGTCTCGGTGATCACTCTCATCGCGGTGGCCACCTCGTTCCCCAACCTGAAACTGCTGAAGGTCTTCGACCTGTTCCAAGACTCGACGCCCATAGTGCAATCCGGCAAGGTGACGGCGGTCAAGAACGTCGTGGCCATGTACGGCGACGAGCCTCAGGCGGCCCTGGTCGGTTCCGGCCCTGCCACCTTCAGCAGCCGTGCCTATCTCACCTTCTCCGCCAAGCCGCGACCCGGCAAGGAGGCGGTGGGCGCCTTGGCGGTCGGCATCATGGGCGGTCAATACAGCACCGACGTGTCTACGAGGTACATTGCCTCCATCCCCTACAAACCTATCCAAGGTGGGACCACAGCCTCGAGCCCGTGGTCGAGTTACACGTCGCTCGCTGCCGAGGTGGGTCCTTTGGGATTCTTCGCATACCTGGCGGCCTACCTGGCCGCTTTGGTGTTCTCGCTGCGAAGCATGAGGGCGAGCGCCAGGGTGCAGGATACCCTTGGCGTGACCCTGGCCTTCGCCTGTTTCGGGGGGCTTGTCCTTCTTCTCATCCAAGCCCTGTTCGACAACTGGCTGGAGACGACCCGTGTGGCCATCCCCCTGTGGACTCTCGTGGGGCTGCTCTACGCTCTTCAGCGCGCGCCTCTCGCGGAGCAGGAAGGCGACACACAAGAGAGTCAGCCCACAACGGCAGCGATCGCCCCCGCGGGAAGGAGACCATGAACGAGGATCTGCCGGAACGTCCCTTCCGGCCGGGAATGCACAGATTCAAGGTGCTGGCCCGCCATCTGCCCGTTGCTCGAGCCGGAAACACGTGGCTCGACCTCGGCGGAGGAGCCGGTGAGTTTTCGCTGCTGGTTGCGAGTCAGGGCTACGAAGTCACCCTGGTCGATGGAGACCCTCGTAACCTCGCGAACGTTGAGGCACGAGGCATCCACGGAGTCCTGGCGGACCTCAACGCAACACTCGACACCTTCCAAGACGGGTCCTTCGACGGCGTGTCGCTCCTGGAAGTGGTCGAACATATCCCCGCTTCCGAGCAGCTCATGAAAGAAGCCTACCGTGTGTTGAAGCCCCGGGGTCTGTTGTTGCTCAGCACCCCCAACGCCTTCTGGTGGCCCGAGCGACTGCGGGTGTTGTTCGGACGATCGCTCAAGGAGGACGGCTACCACTATCGCTTCTTCACGGTGGCTGGCACTCGCGCGCTCTGCGGGAAGGCCGGCTTCGCGGTCCAGCATATGGAGTTCAGCAGCCCGGCCTTCGGTGTGAACGCGCTGAGACGTCGGCTGCCGGGGCGGCCCGGCCGCACCCACGTTCCGATCCCCGGTGTGCTTGCGCGGCTTTTTGCCCAGACGGTCTATGTGGTCGGAAGGAAGCCGTGACCGACCATCGCGTTCTGCACTTTCTGTGGGACGGCACTATCGGTGGGGCAGAACGGGCGCTGTATCAGGTAGTCCGGCGAGAGACGGCGCTCGGTGAGTGGGACGTCGGCGTAGCATTTGGAAGGGCGGAGGGGCCCTATGCCGACGCG
>PMIZ01000423.1 GCA_003157225.1 Actinomycetota bacterium
GTTGCACGCGTACTTGATCATCTCCGCGGAGGCCACGTCTGTGAGCAGCACGGGGCTCTCCACGCCTTCATAGAGCTGAGCCACCCGTGGAGCGACCTCCGGATCGTCGGCGCCGACGACCACGCGGTCGGCATGCATGAAGTCGCTCAGCGCAGTCCCCTCGCGGAGGAACTCTGGGTTGGAGGCGTAGCGGAAGTGAAGATGGCCTCGCTGGGCCAGCTCCGCCTGGACCAGCGCGCCGGTGCCGACCGGGACGGTGGACTTGACCACGAGCACCCGTTTCTCGTCGCCGGAAGGGATATTGTCGATCGCCTGCCAGATGCGGGATAGGTCGGCATCACCGGAGGGCAAGGGTGGTGTGTCCACGCAGATGAACACGAAGTCGCCAGACTCGTAGGCATGCGCGGCGTCGGTGGTGAACTCTATCCGCTCGCGATTGGATGCGATGAGCTCGCTCAGCCCCGGCTCGTAGATGGGAACTCCCCCTTGGCGGAGCAAATGGATCTTCTCGGCGTCGATGTCCATGGCCACGACCTCGTGGCCCAGCTCGGCCATGCACGCCGCCGTCACCAATCCAACATACCCCATTCCGACCACGGTCAGCCTACTCACCTGACAGAACCTCCTCGTAGTTGCCGGGATCCGTCCTTAGCAGTCGGGCCATAGTCTAGCCCACTCCCAAGAAGGTCAGGATAGCCTTGCTCAGACCCTGGACGATCTTGTCCTGGTAGGCGTCCGTAGCCAGCAGCCGATCCTCGGCCGGGTTGGTCATGAAGCCGATCTCCGGCAGGATCACCGGCACGTCGGACCAGTTGAACCCTGTCATGTCGCTCCGGGCGTCGATTCCGCGGTTCTTGGCGCCGGTAGCGGCGATCAGATCCGCCTGAGCCAGGGTCGCGGCCCTCTTCGAAGCCACGGCGATGTCGTCGGTCCAGCCCTTGATGGAAACAGGGTAGAGCACGTGAATGCCGGCGATCGAATGGTCATCGGAGCCGTCGGCGTGGATACGCACGAACAGATTGGCATGGGCTTCATTGGCGATCTGGGCCCGCTGGATGTTCGAGAGGTTGACGTTCTCTGTGGTTCGGGTCATCACGACTTTGATCCCCTGGGCCACCAGGACGTCCCGCAACTTGAGCGAGACGGCCAGCACCAGTCGGCTCTCCGGTGTTCCGGTGACGACTCCGGCGGTGCCGCTGCTGACCTTCGCCTTGGTCTGCGACGAGCCCGGGCCGACCGGTTCGCCGCTCGAGTCGCCTTTAGCCTGATGGCCGGGATCGATCACCACCACGAAGTTGCCGGCGCGGCGTGCCGTAGTCGAGGTGGTGGAGCGGACGGAAGTAGTCGTGGAGGACGACGTGGTGGCGGACGACAAGGTGGTAGTCGACGATAGCAGTCCGGTGGTCGATGACTGCAGTCCGGTAGTCGACGGCCGTGAGGTGGTACCTTCGCCGGCCGCCAGCGACGTGGAAGAATTCTGGCCCTCGGAGGTGCTGCCGGGGCTCGTGGCGCCGGTAGCGCCTGTAGTGGCAGTCGTGGGTACTGTGGCCGGGGCCGTCGAGGCTGTCAGAGACGTGTGCACGGTGGAGCTGGCTCCTGCTTCATTCTGCGTACCGCGAGTGAGGAGCACGGCCAGCGCCACGACGATCGCGAGCAGGACAACTCCTCCCAAAGACGCCGACAACAGGCGGAGCTTCCGCCCGCGTTCCCGTTTGGCCTGGAAGCGCTGGATCAGCTCTCTGGTCTCTTTGTCCCTCGAGGGTGGTCTGGCGGTCAACCGCGGACCCTCCGATCGTCCCCAGGCCCGTCATCGGGTCCGCGTAGCTTGTCCACGAGCGTGAGCGCTTCCTGGGGGGTGGAGGCGTACCAAAGACCAGCTGGGAGGTCATCGTTCTGTAGGCGCCAGCCGCTGAGGATGACGACCGGGCGCCCGATCTTGCCCGCCAATCCGATCTCGGATAGCGTGCCGAACCCTCCTCCGATGGCGATCACCACGTCGCCCGAGCTGACTACCGCCAGGTTGCGGGCTTCTCCCATGCCGGTGGTGATGACGTGATCGAGGTAGGGGTTGCCTGAGGCGCGATCATGCCCGGGCAGGACCCCTATGGTGGTGCCGCCGGACTCTTTCGCCCCCCGGGCCGCGGCCTCCATGACTCCGGCAAGGCCTCCGCATACCAGGGTGGCTCCTCGTCGAGCGACCAAACGTCCGACCTCCTCGGCCAGTGCGTACAGAGCGGTATCGCAGCGGCCGGCGCCGATGACCGAGACATACCGAGGCTTCATGATCCTAGGATAGCATCGACTCTAGAGCATCGCCGTCAGCAGCCGCAGGGCCGCCTCCTTGTCCAGAGGCTCGTTCCAGTTGCCGCATTTCGGCGACTGGATGCAGGATGGGCAGCCACTCTCGCAAGGGCAATCCCGCACGAGGTCGCGGGCGTCGCGAACCCACTCCGCGAACCGCTCGAACCCCTGACGCGATATGCCTACGCCGCCGGCGTGGCCGTCGTAGACGAAGATGGTGGGCTGCTCGGTCTGACCGTGCACCGGCGTCGACAGCCCCCCAATGTCCCAGCGATCGCACATGGCGTAGAGGGGCAGCAAAGCGATGAGGGCGTGTTCTACCGCATGGATGGCCCCGGGTAGTCGCACCAGGTCGTCTTCGGAGGAGAACATCTCGGCCGGGAGGGTCAACCACATCGCCTCGGTGACGAACTCCTGAGTGGGAAGATCGAGCTCCTCGGTGCCGAGCACTTCATCGCTGCCGAGTCTCTTCTTCTGGAAGGCCACCACTCTGGTGCTGACCGCTATCTCGCCTAGGTGGAGAGGAAGTGACCCATGCGAGGCGCTGAGTGTCTCGCTGATGATACGCGTGTCGGCCTCGCGCCGGGGCACCGTGTGATATGTGTCCCAGAAATGCCTGACTAGGGCGACGCGGTTGTCGACGTCAAGGGCCGTCACCAGATAGGTATCGCCCATGTGGAGGTAGACTGCTCCGGGGTGAAGCGCCGAGAAGGCGGTCTCAGCCCCCTCGGTGCCAACGATGTCACCCGTCTCCTCCTCGACGACCGTGTATTGCCCGCCGGCGGTGGAGCGCAGCCCGATCTTGGCCGCGGGGAACTCGGCGTCACGCGAGAACCAGGCGCCGTTCTTGTGCCGCAGCAGCCCCTGAGCGGTGC
Organism: Actinomycetota bacterium; assembly: GCA_003157225.1. Next base: position 3,177 of record PMIZ01000423.1, read on the forward strand.
CTTTCTCGAGCGCTGTGCCGAGGAGCGGGCCGAAGAATTGGCTGTCGTCGGCCATGAGCGGGCTCTCGTAGGCGGCGGCTGCCAGATGAGGCAAATGTATGAACGGGTTGGCGAAGTCCACCGTGGCGGCCTCCACTTCCCGTTGCAGCAGCTCCTCCGGATGCTTGACGAAGAACTGTTCCAGGGCGTCGTTGCCGGCGATGAAGACCGCCAAACTCTTGCCCTTCCCGCGTCCCGCTCGTCCCCACTGCTGCCAAAGGCTGGCCATCGTCCCCGGATAGCCCACGGTGATGGCCGCGTCGAGCGCCCCGATGTCGATTCCGAGCTCGAGAGCACTCGTGCTCACGACCGCGAGGAGCTCACCGCCGAAAAGCATCTTCTCGATGCCCCGCCGTTGCTCGGGCGTGTAGCCGGCCCGGTAGGGGGAAAGCCTGTCGGCCAGGTGAGGGTCCGTCTCCTTGAGACGATCGGCGGTTTGCTGGTAGATCAGCTCAGCGCTGCGGCGCGACTTGGTGAAGCAGATGGAGCGGATGCCGCTGCGGACGAGCTCGGCGAGGAGCCCTGCGGCCTCGCTGGTGGTGCTTCGGCGCAGGTTCGATTGCTCCTCCACCAGAGGGGGCTGCCAGAAGACCACCTTGCGGGGGCCGACGGGCGCTCCATCGCCGCTCACATGGGCCACGTCTAGGCCGCAAAGGTGGTGGGCATGCTCGCGGGCGTTGCGGATGGTGGCGGAGGCGAGGATGAAGCGCGGCTCGGCGCCGTAGAAAGAGGCGACCCGTCTCAACCGGCGCAACACATTAGCCACGTTGCTCCCGAAGACCCCTCGGTAGGTGTGCGCCTCGTCGATGACCACATACCTGAGGTTGAAGAGGAAGTCACCCCACCTCTCGTGGTGAGGCAGCACGCTCAGGTGGAGCATATCAGGGTTGGTGAGGAGCACCCGGGCCTTGTCCCTCGCGACCGCCCGGGCGGCGGTAGGTGTGTCGCCGTCGTAGGTGGCGACCTCCACCTGCTTGCCGGCGAGCATGCGCAGACGGCGCAGCTGGTCTTGAGCGAGCGCCTTGGTCGGGTACAAGTAGATGGCGCGCGCATGCTGGTCGCGGAGCAGACCGTCCAGCACCGGCAGGTTGAAGCAGAGGCTCTTGCCGGAGGCGGTGCCGGTCGTGACCATGAAGTGCTCGCCCCGCTGATGAGCGTCCCAGCATTCGGCCTGGTGGGTCCAGAGGCGGGTGATCCCCTGGGCTCCGAGGGCATCGACAAGCTGAAGGTGAAGCCCCGAAGGCAGCGACGCCATCTTGCCCGGCCTGCCCGGCAGCACGGTTTGCTGCTCGACTTGACCGAACCGCTCAGCGGAGAGGATGTCGAACAATTCGCGCGTCATTCGTGCCCGCCTTGAGAACATAGCCGTCGCTTCCCACGCTCACTCTCGTTCCGCCCCGGCATCGGCACGTAAGCATAAGGGAGCCAAGCAGGAAGGAGCATACAACCAAAGGCCTGCGTTGCTCCGCCCCGACGGACAGCCCCCGCCGGTGGTAGCGGGCCTCAGCAGCCCATCTCCTACCTGGGGACTCGGACCAGGTCGCGTTCGACCAGCAGTTCGGCTATTTGGACGGCATTGAGCGCGGCGCCCTTGCGCAGGTTGTCAGAGACCACCCACAAGTTCATGGCGTTCTCGGCCGTCGGATCGAGCCGGATGCGTCCGACGAAGGTGTCGTCCTTTCCGGAGGCGTCGATGGGCATGGGATACACTCTGTTGGCAGGGTCGTCCACGACCTTCACGCCTGGGGCCTTCGCCAGCAGTTCGCGCGCTTTCTCGACACTCAGCGGCTTGGCAAACTGGAGGTTAACCGCCTCGGAATGACTGATCTGGACCGGTACCCGCACGCAGGTGGCCGTGACCGCGATGCTATCGTCCCCCATGATCTTCTTGGTCTCGTCGACCATCTTGCGTTCCTCTTTGGTGTAGCCGTCCTCGAGGAACGCGTCGATGTGAGGCAGGCAGTTGAAAGCTATCTGATGAGGGTAGACGACAGGCTCTGGGGTCTCCCCGGCCAGCACTCTGCCCGTCTGTTGCACAAGCTCGTTGATCGCTTTCGCCCCGGTGCCCGACACCGACTGGTACGTGGAGACCACCACTCGCTTGATCTGGGCCTCGTCGTGCAGCGGTTTCAAGACCACCACCATCTGGATGGTCGAGC